>JAFOJB010000323.1 GCA_017420455.1 Blautia sp. | reverse complement strand
TGTCGTAACGGACTGCAAAGTGCTTTCTTTTCTTTTTCCTGCCCATCCCGGACGTTTGTTCTGCAGCGAAATATGGATTCCGGCATCTGCAGGGAAGCTTCTTTCCGGCAGGGTCCGCCCTCAGCCGCGTGTGATATCGATCACGCAGAACTCGGAGAATGTACCGGTTTTAAAAATGATCTCCCAGTCGGAGATGCCGGAGCTTACGATATAGTTTGTGGTCCCTGTTGTCTTAAGGCCGTAGGTCTTTTCGTTGGCGCCGCTGACTTCCCCCAGGATTCCCACGGGGAACATCTGGCCGCCATGGGTATGGCCGCAAAGGACAAGATCCACTCCGGCTTCAGCCTGAGCGGCAAAATCGTGCGGCTGATGGTCCAGGACGACCATATATCTGGAAGGATCCAGCGGGCTTACCAGTTCCTCCATGGAGGCGCGGCCATATCTTTCCGAACGATCCTTGCGTCCGATGATATAGAAGCTGTCGTTCAGCAGAACGGCTTCATCCTCCAGGATGCGGACATGGTTCTTCTCCAGCTCCCGGCGCAGTTCCTGGGCAGTGAAATTCCTGTAATTCATATACCCCTTGTCATGATTCCCGAAGACGAAGAAGGTTCCATAAGTGGATTTCATATCGCCCAGAGCCTGGCAGCTCCGGACCATATCCTCTTTTTCTGTTCCATCATCCACATAGTCGCCGGTGATCACGATCACATCCGGATCTGTCTCCTGGATCCGTGCCATATGTTTCGCAAAGCCTTCCCCGCCGAAGGTGCTGCCTATATGGGAATCTGTAATCTGGACGATCCGCAGCCTGTCCATCCCCAGCTCTTTCCCGGCAGTCAGCTGGTAGTCGGTTTCCCAAACGTGAAAATCCGCATACAGACCGATTCCGAGATAGACGACAGTAATGAGGATCGCAGCCATGCCTTCATAATAACGGCGGATCTCCTTTGCGCCCCTGTGCCTGCGGATGAAATAACCTGCGATGTCACAGAATATCCAGAAGACAAACAGATGTATGACGGCAATGACACCGTTTATCATATCATAAACACACAGAAGAACCAGAAGCAGGACAGGAACCAGAGCGGCGATCCATGACAGGAATCTGCTTTTCCCTGCCAGGGCTTTTATGGGACGGAAACGATGGAAACGAGTGAGAAGGTAAATAAGTCCTATGAGGGCCCCCAGGAGGAAGGTGCCAAAAATGAGAACAACAATATTCATGCGGACTCCTTTCAGAAAAATTTCCTTACTTTATCAATCTTCCTCTGTTACCTGGATCTCCAGACAGTCGAAATCGATTTCATCAATGAAGGCATCCTGATAAAACCTTGTTTTGTCGTGGCGTTTAAAATGGCTGATATTTGCGTCCAGCCAGATGGGGCAGCTCAGGTCCAGCGCATAACAGATCTGCCGGAGACAGTGCTGCACCTTATGCGTCCTGGTATCCGCGGAGCCGTCGCTCACCGTGACGTCCCTGACCATCCTGCCGTCTTTCCAGATTTTTCCCCATAACCGGAACATGAATGAGCCATCTCCTTTCTGGTCGTTTTGTAAGGAAGAGTATACCTGAAAAAGGGTAAAATGTAAACCTGTCTTCCCCCCTGTCTTGCCAGAAAAAAACCTGCAAATCTTTCTTTTTCTGTTCATTCTTCCTCTATCATTTTTTTTCGGAACGTTTATAATAACACTCTGCTGAATTACTTTACTTTCATTATATCTGCATGAACATGCAAAAGAGGTTTTACCATGAATGATATGACAAAGGGGAATCCGCTTTCCCTGATCTTACGGTTTGCAATCCCGCTGCTGTTGGGAAATCTGCTGCAGCAGCTTTACAATGTGGCAGACGCCTCCATCGTCGGACGGTTTCTCGGCGCAGACGCTCTGGCGGCGGTCGGCGCCACCAGCAGCGTGCAGTTTTTGATCCTGGGCTTCTGTATCGGCTCCTGCACCGGCTTCTGCATCCCCATCGCCCAGAAGTTCGGCGCAAAGGACTACGGCGCTCTTCGCCGGCTGATCTTCAACAGCGCGGTCCTGGTGCTCCTCGGCTCTGTGATCATCACCACAGTCTGTGTGCTCCTCTGCCCCGGAATCCTTAAGGTCCTCTCCACCCCGGAAAACATCTGGGACGATACCAGGATCTATATCCTGATCATCTTCCTGGGGATTCCCTTTACCCTCCTTTACAATCTGGCGGCCGGAATCCTCCGGGCGATCGGAAACAGCAGGACTCCCTTTTTCTTCCTGGCCTTCTCTACGATAGTCAATATCTTCCTGGATCTGTTCTGTATTGTGATCCTGGGCTGGGGCTGTATGGGAGCGGCCGTGGCCACCGTCGCCTCCCAGGCTCTGAGCGGCGTCCTGTGCACCTGGGTGATCCTGAAAAAATACGATATTCTCCGTATCCGGCGGGAAGAACGTCGAATGGAAGGCTCGCTGGTACGCACTCTTTTGTTTATGGGAGTTCCCATGGGACTGCAGTTTTCCATCACCGCCATCGGAAGCATGGTGATGCAGTCCTCCATCAACGGACTCGGCAGCGCTTATGCATCTGCCTTCACCGCAACCTCCAGAGTGAAGGTCTTCGCCATGTGTCCCATGGATGCCATCGCCTCGGGCGTGGCCACCTTCTGCAGTCAGAATTACGGTGCGGGAGATTCCGGAAGGATCTCGGCAGGCTTCCGGATCGGAAATATTGCCGGCGCTCTGTATGGAGCCCTGGCGGGCGTCCTTCTGTTCTTTTTCGGCAGAAGCGCCTGCCTTATCTTCCTTTCCGCTTCAGAAACTCAGATCCTGGACTCCTGTGCCATGTTCCTTCGGTAT
>JAFOJB010000322.1 GCA_017420455.1 Blautia sp. | reverse complement strand
AGGTACACATGATGAATAATCCCAACAGACAATACTGCCAGGTATCCTTGAGGATCTCAGACACCAGAATCTCTTTTCTAATACAGAAAAGCTGGATACTCATAACGACAAACTCTGCGATCAATGTCCCGAAGGATGCTCCCAGAGCCCCATGTTCAGGTATCAGAACCATATTTGATACCAAGTTCACCACTGCCCCGCCAATAACGGAGATATTAAATGCCTTCTGCCTTTTAAGCGGCACCAGGCACTGGATTCCCGATACATTGCTGACCGCAATGAACAAAATAGTCAGACCCAACACATAAAGCAACGAGATGGAAGGCAGGAACTGCCTTCCCAAAAACCACGGTACCAGACTGGCCGCTGTACCAATCACAACTGACATCATCAGCATACCGAGCATAATGACATAACGGAACATTTTCCGGATCAGTATCCATGCCTCTTCCTCTCCCATACTGGAGAATACATAGGATACTCTTGGCATCATTACTGCCCCGATAGACTTTATGCAGGCCATGGAAATCCGGGTAATCTTCTGAGCTTGTGTATAATATGCCGTCTCCCGGATATCACTGGAAAGCATCCCCAGCATGGTCTTATCCATTTCGTTGTAGACCTGGATGGCAATCTGTGGAAGAAACAGTTCCAACACCGGCAGGATATGCCGTCTGATACCGATTGTGCTATGCTTATGTAGAGCCGGATAAAGATAACGCGGCAGGCAAATCCAAAGTGAGAGATTACCAAGAAGAACCGCCGTACTCTGTATGAACGCATACAGCGTGACATCTTCCGGATTTCTTATGAACAGAAAGATACAGATAACAGAGATGATCTTAACTGCTGCATTCCGCAGAGCTACGTTTTTAAAGTTCTCCATCCCCTGAAGAAACCAGGATATATCAAAAATCACCGCAAGAAGATCGAGCCCATGCACCAGAAACAGCCTGCTGTATTTTCCCTGTATACAAAACAGCACAATATAGGGCAGCGCGCTGCCCATAACCGTGCAACCCCTGAGAAGGAGCAGTTCTTTCAGAATCAGGTATCTGCCGTAAGGATCGTTCTGGACATATGCGGTTTCCCTCTGTCCATACATAGAAATCCCCAAAGACGCCAGAAGCAGAAAGTAGGAACAGACAGACTGCGTCCAGCCATAAGCACCAAGAGAGGTATCTCCCAGCGTCCTGGTGATAAAAGGTGTAGTAATAAGCGGGGATATAACAAGAAGAGCCTGATACACCAGACTATATATATAATTTCCGGCTGCAGAAGTTTTTTCCATGGCTGAATTTTTATTTTCCATCAGCTTTCAGGACTTTCCCGATCGTAAGGACTATGATTTTCAGATCCAACAAAATACTCCAGGTATGAATATATTCCGTATCATACTGAATGACTTCCTCAAAATCCCGAACATCGCTCCTCTCATTGACCTGCCACAGGCCTGTAATTCCAGGTCTGATACCCAGCCTTGCACGATGATGGTATTCATATCTATCCCATTCTTCCGGAAGAGGAGGTCTGGTTCCTACAATACTCATATCCCCCTTAAGAACATTAAAAAACTGGGGAAATTCATCAAGGGATGTTCTCCGGATAAAATACCCGATTCCTTTCGGCCTTCCTTTTCTGTCATGCTTTCCAGATCCGATAATCCGCGGATCTTCCGCTATCTTGAAGGTATATCCGTTGAGACCTTCATTTGATCTCTGCAGTCTGTTCTTCTTCTCATCCGCATCCGGTACCATGCTCCGGAATTTATACATCCGAAAGATCTGTCCGTTTCTTCCGATTCGATCCTGAGAATAAAATACCGGGCCTGGTGAAGAAAGCTTGATAAGCGGTCCCAGAATCAGAAAAAGCAATGCAGTGATCAGACATCCTGCCAATCCTCCAATGATATCGATCAGCCGTTTCAGGAGAACTTCGCCGAATGCAACAACCCGGATGGCACAGGTCTGCACCACAAAGTTGTCGAACATTTCCACTTCCTGATCATCCTCTTCTTTCTTGTATGCTTCAAGCTTTGTCACGGCATGATGAACCGGCACTCCCATTTCCTTCAGTCTGGCAAGTATTGTCTTTTCCAGCACCGGATTCCTGGGCATATAGAGGAACACTTCATCTACCCAGTTTCTGCATATATAATCACACGCATTCTCTGCATTTCCCAGAATCGGCACAATCTCCTTTCCGGTCGGCGGCTCAGGAAGTGCATCAAGAAACGCGCCAGTAATAAACAGACTTCGAAAAATATCCCCCATCAGGACCTCGGTGATTTCCATCAGATGTTCCTGATCTGTAATAATCACATATGCCCTTGCGTCTTTAAATCCTGCCGCCCTGTGCAGCAGATACTTCTTCATAAAATATCGTATGACAATGATCAGCAGAGCATAAATAAGCCACGTCAGCAAAAACACTTTCCGCGACATATCATGAACAATATGAAGAAAAAAAAGCATACACAGATTAAAAGTCATTAAAAAAACAACTGAACGCAGAACAGCTGATATTT
>JAFOJB010000321.1 GCA_017420455.1 Blautia sp. | reverse complement strand
GTATCCTTCCCGGTAATCCCCTGATGGTTTTCCGGGATGATATGACCATAAAGGCGGTTGCCTCCCTGGAGCCGATGGAAAAGAAATATCCCTTTTTCGAGGCGGGGCGGGAGCAGATGGAGATGGTAAACGCCATGCTCCAGGACGCCCAGTTCCGGCGGAATCGCATGATCCGCAGCTGTTACTGGGGACCGGATCATATTACAGGGTTCCGTTCCCTGAACTGGAATGTCATCAAGAACGGGGCGACCACCTACAGTCTTTCGGTGATGGAAGACACAAGGCCGCTTACCGAGGCGGACAAAGATCTTCTGGAGATTCTGGGAAGCCATATCCAGTTCATGCTTTACAGTGGCGAGATTGCCGTGGGAAGAAAGGACGAGAGCCTGCAGAAGATCCTTTCCTCCATTTTATCGGACAGGACACTGGACTATATGGAGGCCAGCAGGACTCTTGCGGAATGCGGCTGGCAGCGGGAGGATTCATATCTGTGCCTGGTTTTCAGGCTGACCTATTTCGATCAGAACAACCTGCCGGTGACCTCCATCTGCAATTACATGATGGAGCAGTTTTCCGGCTGCTGCAGCTTCATCTTCCAGGAGGATATCGTCAACTTTTTCGACCTGGACTTGGGCGCCCTGAACCGGAGCCAGGTGGAAACGATCCTGAAGCCCTTTATCCGGGACAGTTATCTGAAGGCGGGCTACAGCCGGATCGTCCAGGGGCATATGAATATCCGGCGCCAGTATGTGCAGGCAGTGCTTGCCCTGGAGGTGGGAATGCGCAAATTCCCCTATCAGTGGATCCATCATTTCAATCAGATCGTATTTCCTTATATGATGGAGCAGATCACCAGAAAGCTTCCGGCTAAAATGCTCTGCCATGAGGGGGTGCTGAAGCTTTCGGAGCATGACAGAGAGCATGGCACGCAGTACCTGCAGACGCTGCGCACCTATCTTGACCGGCATCAGAATGCGGTACAGTCGGCAAAGGACCTGTATATTCACAGGAGTACGTTCCTGTACCGGATGGAAAAGATCAGGGAAATCCTGGATTCGGATCTGGAGGACAATGAGGAGATCCTCTACCTGAGCCTCTCCCTCCGCCTCCTGGAGCAGGAGCAGTAGAAAAATATGAAGAAAAGAAAGAAGGTTTACAGTGATGAGTACAGTACCACAGAGACTTGCGGCGCTGAGAAGCGCGATGGAAGCCAGGGGAATCGATGCTTATCTGGTTCCCTCCGACGATTTCCACATGTCGGAATATGTAGGGGAATACTTTAAATGCAGGAAATATCTGACAGGTTTTACCGGATCCGCCGGAACAGCCGTGGTTACAAAGACCAGGGCCGCGCTCTGGACAGACGGCCGCTATTTCCTGCAGGCAGAAAACCAGCTTTGCGGTTCCGGCTTCGAGCTGATGAAAATGGGAGAAGCGGGAGTGCCCACCATCCATGAATTCCTGAAGACGGAGATGAAGGCGTCGCAGACCCTTGGCTTTGACGGCAGGACTGTCGG
>JAFOJB010000320.1 GCA_017420455.1 Blautia sp. | reverse complement strand
GGCCTTGCGAAACCGCAGGAGCCTGTATCTCCTGGGAATCCAGTCTGCCAGCGTCCGGGAAGATACCCGTCCGGTGATGCGGCAGGATTCTATGTATCTCCGACGGAAACTGTCTGCCAGCATCCGGGAAGATTTCTGTCCCATGATGCCGCAGGATTCTGACTATCCCCCGGCGGATCATGTCTGTCAGCGCCTGAGAAGATTCCGTTCCTGTGCTGCGGTATCAGGATTCAGGTTCAGCTGCGGGATGCTATGAAGGAGAGGACCTCCTCCTTGGTGGGCATAACACGGAGCGCGCCTTTTCTTGTGGTGATCAGGGAGGCGGCGGCGTTGGCGAATACCAGCATCTCCCGGAGATTCTCTTCGGTAAGACCTTCCAGCCCATGTACCAGCACATAATTCAGGATGCTTGCGCAGAAGGTATCGCCGGCTCCGGTGGTCTCGATGGTGTGCTCCTGCAGGAAAGGATCCGCGGATACGCAAAGATCCTTATAATAAGCCCTGCTGCCATCCTTCCCCATGGTGATCAGGATCAGCGGAATATGGTATTTCTCCTGAAGAAGACGGGCGCCTTCATCATAATCGGTGGTATTGAAAAGAAACTCCACTTCGTTGTCGGAAATCTTCAGCACATCACATTTTGTAAGCCCGTATTCGATCTCCTTTCTCGCATCCTCCAGAGATTTCCAGAGCGGCTCGCGAAGGTTCGGGTCGAAGGTGATGATACAGCCGGCGTTCCTGGCCACATCGATGGCATAACGGGTAGCTTCGCGCACGCCTTCATGAGTAGAGGAAAGAGTCCCGAAATGGAAGATACGGGAGCTTTCGATCAGGTCCTTCTGCACCTCGTCCCTGGAAAGCATCATATCCGCGCCGGGATCCCGGTAGAAGGAGAAATCTCTGTCCCCGTCCGGATAGGTATGGACAAAGGCAAGCGTGGTGTGGACCGTATCATCGATGACCAGGTTCCGGGTATCGATCCCTGTCTCCTCCACAGCCTCCTTCAGCTGGTTTCCGAACATATCCTTGCCCACCTTGCCGATGAAGGCCGTCTTTTTCCCGAGACGTGTGAGCATGGCCAGTACATTACAGGGAGCGCCGCCGGGATTTGCCTCCATCAGGGGATTTCCCTGGGCACTTGTGCCGTTCTCCGTAAAATCGATCAGGAGCTCACCAAGGGCAGTGACATCGTATAAACGCTTATCCATAAATAACCTCCTTTTTTGGAGCTGCGAATCTGCTGCCATTGAACTGTCACAGCTCCACTTTAATATGCGCTGTCTGAATTCACTTTAGCGTATCTGGCAGGAGATGTCAAGTTGCTGTTCAAGCCTTCTGTACTTGCTTTTGACTTTCGATTGCTTTATAATTCTTACATGGAAAAAAATCGATTGGAGGTCGGGCTATGGCGGGAATCAGTGAATATATGAACTGGCCGCGGATTGAGGCGGTCATTTATGGAGAAGAGGCATCTCCCAGGGATGTAATGGGGCCAAAGCTTATCAGGGATGGCGTACTGATCCAGGGCTTTTTCCCAGGAGCAAAGGAAGTGGAAGTCCTGGCAGGGAACAAGAAATATCCCATGGAGCTGCAGGACGAGGCAGGGTATTTTGCGGTTCTGCTTCCCCTTCGGAAAATTCCATCCTATACCTATCATGTATGCTTTGAGGACAGGGAATATACATTTTCAGACGCGTACGCTTTTCCGGGACAGATCACGGAAGAAGAGGAGAAGCAGTTTCTGGCGGGTGTCTGGTACGGAGCCTTTGAAAAGCTGGGAGCCCATCCGGCGTCTGTCGGGAAGGTAAAAGGCACATATTTCGCGGTCTGGGCTCCGAACGCCACGAGAGTAAGCGTTCTGGGGGATTTCAACAACTGGAACGGGAAAATACTTCCCATGCACCGTATGCCCATGTCCGGGATTTTCGAGCTTTTTGTTCCCGACGTAAAGCCCGGCACGCTTTATAAGTATGAAATCATATCCAGGGATGGAACCAGGACCCTGAAAGCGGATCCCTATGCCTTCGAGGTGGAAAAACAGGATGCAGAAGGCCTGAAGGACGCGTCTGTGGTGGCGGATCTGAGCGGCTTTGCATGGAACGATGAAGAATGGATGAAAACACGCTGCGCTGCTCCTGTCCACAAGGTACCTGTCTCGATCTATGAAACCGGTCTCCTGGACTGGGAGAAGCCGGAGGATCTGGTACAGTTTGTAAAAAGCACGGATTATACCCACGTGGAGCTGCATCCGGTCATGGAGTATCTGGAGGAGAGCAGGGGAGCCTATTCCACCTTTTCCTACTTTGCCCCCACCTCCCGTTTCGGGACGCCGGAGGACTTCAGGAAGCTGGTAGACGCCCTTCATCAGGCAGGGATCGGTGTTATTCTGGACTGGACGCCCGCACAGTTCCCGGAATATGAAAGCGGCCTGCAGAATTTTGACGGAACGCCCCTTTATGAAGTCCAGAATCCTCTTTTTGCAAGGCATCCCTTCTGGAATACCTTCCTGTATAATTATGAAAGCCCCATGGT
>JAFOJB010000319.1 GCA_017420455.1 Blautia sp. | reverse complement strand
CGGGGCTCAGGCATACAGGGAACTGGCCAAAGAAGTTATACAGGGGAAGGATAAATAAATGGCAAGAAAGCATGGAGGTCTTGGAAGGGGACTGGATGCCCTGATTCCGCAGTCGGCGCCTAAGGCAGAAGAAGTTCAGAAGAAAGAGGACGCTGCGGAGCAGATTCCGGCAGATGAATCAGAAGAAAATGTTTCACGTGAAACATTGGAAGAAGAAAAGGAAAACATACAGAGGGACAGGACGGAGCGCAGACGCCGGGAAACGACCCTGCGGGTCTCCCAGATCGAGCCCAACCGCAGCCAGCCCAGAAAGACCTTTGATGAGGATGCCCTGGAGGAACTGGCAGATTCGATCCGCCAGTACGGACTGATCCAGCCGATCATGGTCCAGAAACGGGAAGGGTATTATGAAATCATCGCGGGTGAGCGCAGATGGCGGGCCTGCATGAAGGCCGGACTGAAGGAAGTGCCGGTCATAATCCGGGAATATGATGATCAGAAGATCATGGAACTTTCCCTGATCGAAAACCTGCAGAGAGAAGATCTGAATCCCATGGAGGAGGCCAGGGCCTATAAGAGACTGATGGAAGAATTCGGTCTGACCCAGGAAGAGATTGCCGGACGTGTTTCCAAAAGCCGGCCTGTCATCGCCAATGCCCTCCGGCTGCTGAAGCTGGATGAACGTGTTCAGGCTATGGTGGAACAGGGGGAGATTTCCATGGGACATGCCAGAGCCCTGGCTTCCGTCCTGATTCCGGAGGAGCAGTATCTGATCGCTCTTAAGATTATGGAAGAGCACCTTACAGTCCGTGATACGGAAAAGATCATTAAGAACATCGGCAAGGTACCTAAAAAGAAGGAACCCGTACAGAAGGATGAATCACTGGAAAGAATCTACAGAGAACTGGAGAACCGCCTCAAATCTTCCCTGGGGACCAAAGTGGCTATCCATACCAGAGGGACCGGCGGCGGTAAAGTCGAGATTGATTTCTATACAGCCGAGGATCTGGAAAAGATCATTGACAGGATCACATCCGAATGACGGATGCGGATATTGAGGATGCCTCTAAGGATGCCTTTCAGGATGCCTTACAGGATACCTTTTGTAAGAACGGAAGGTAAAACAGGCACAGGAGAATCCGTAAATAATTATCCGGAGCAGGGATAATCATGCTATAATAATAGCCGTTTCAATGAAAAAGCCTCCTTACATACAGGAGGTGACCGGCCGCCGGATGCAGCAGGCCGGAACAGGTTAAAAAATAAAAATCTGCAGGTCTTAGACCGGACAGGTTTTCTATAAAAAGATACGCAAGTAAGGAAAGGAACAGATCATGATTGATATTAATTTTCTGAGAGAGAACCCGGAAATCGTCAAGGAGAATATTAAAAAGAAATTTCAGGATGAAAAACTTCCGCTGGTAGATGAAGTCATCGAACTGGATGAAAAGACAAGGAGCGCTCAGAAGGAATCCGATCAGATCAGGGCTGCCAAAAATAAAGCAGCCAAGGCCAACGGCGCGATCATGGGTCAGATGAAAAAGGCGCAGAAGCAGGGGAACGACGCTCTGGCAGCTGAGCTGAAGGCCAAGTTTGATGCTGCTATCGCGGCCAGCAAGCAGGATGACGCGCGTCTGGCCGAACTGGACGAGATCAAGAGAAAGGCTGATGAGCGGATTCGTACAATCATGCTGACCATTCCCAACATTATTGATCCTTCTGTTCCGATCGGCAAGGATGACAGTGAAAATGTGGAGATCCAGAAATACGGCGAGCCCGTTGTTCCGGATTTTGAGATTCCCTATCACGCGGATATTCTGGAAGCTCTGAACGGTCTGGACAACCCGTCTGCCGGCCGTGTTGCAGGTAAGGGCTTCTATTATCTGATGGGCGATGTTGCCAGGCTTCATTCCGCGGTACTTGCCTACGCGAGGGATTTTATGATCGGCAAGGGCTTCAATTATCATATCCCTCCTTTCATGATCCGCAGCGAGGTCGTTACCGGCGTTATGAGCTTTGCGGAAATGGAAGCCATGATGTATAAGATCGAGGGTGAAGATCTGTATCTGATCGGTACCTCCGAACATTCCATGATCGGTAAATACATCAACCAGATCGTGGACAGCGACAGCCTTCCTCTGACCCTGACCTCTTATTCCCCCTGCTTCCGTAAGGAAATCGGTGCCCATGGAATCGAGGAAAGAGGCGTTTACCGTGTCCACCAGTTTGAGAAGCAGGAAATGGTCGTTATCTGCAGACCCGAGGATTCCATGAAGTGGTACGACAAAATGTGGGCCTACACGGTAGAAATGTTCAGAAGCCTGGATATTCCTGTCAGGACCCTGGAATGCTGCTCCGGCGATCTGGCCGACCTCAAGGTCAAATCCTGTGACGTAGAAGCCTGGTCTCCCAGACAGAAGAAATACTTTGAAGTCGGCAGCTGCTCCAACCTGGGCGACGCGCAGGCCAGGAGACTGAAGATCCGTTTCAAGGAGAAGGATGGAAAGATTACCCTTGCCCACACTCTGAACAATACCGTTGTGGCATCTCCCAGAATGCTGATTGCCTTCTTTGAGAACAACCTGCGGGCAGACGGCAGTGTCGCCATCCCCGAGGCTCTTCGTCCTTACATGGGCGGTCAGACCGAACTTCGTATACAGAAGTAAAAATTATTTATGCACACTTATTTCAGAGCGATCGGCTTTTCGGAGCCTATGAAAAATCTGGACCGGCTGAACCTGATGGATGATATCATGCATAAAGCGTCCCAGCGGTCCTATACGACCATCCGGCACATCGAGAGCAGTACGCCGGAGACGGAGTCCATGAGAACAGAGTTTTCCCTGGATCTGGGAGAAGGTTACGGCATTACACTGGTCGGTGAATATGACGAGGATGAAGAATTCATCTATGAGGATATGTTCCCGTATATGTTCAACGGCCATATCAGCACCATGGAGGAAATCACTGTAGAACCCAGGATGGACGGTTACAGCTATCTGGGGATCTGCGACGATCTGAAGCTGGGCGTGACCCTGATCTTCCGTCTTCGTAATACGGTTGATTTTTTGAAAAACGGAGGCATGACCGGAGAACAGCAGCCGGGGACCAGCGCTGCTTTATCAGCCCTGTCTGTTGAGGGTACGGTCATGCTGCCAATCAGGAAAACCGAAAAGGAAATGCAGATGGTCAGAAGCCAGGCCGTCCGCCGCAAGAAGCTGATGACGGCCGCCAGGACCGGGGATGAAAATGCCATGAAGGACCTGACCCTGGGGGATATGGATACCTACTCTGTGATCCTGGGACGGATCCAGCAGCAGGAGGATATTTATTCTCTGGTCGATTCCACCTTTATGCCCACCGGGGTGGAGTGTGATCTCTACAACGTACTCGGCGAGATCGTGCACTGCAGGCTGACCAGGAATCCTTATACACTGGAGGAAGTGTATGTCATGGTCATTGACTGTAATGACCTGAAATTCACCCTCTGCATCAACAAAAAAGACCTCTATGGCGAGCCGGCCCCCGGCCGCCGCTTTAAAGGGACAGTATGGATGCAGGGAGAGATCCATTTTGGCTGAAGAGGGTGGAAGAGCGGCAGCCTGCAGAATTGAAATGGAAATCGAAAGAAAAAAAGAAAACGAAAAGAATAGAAAAAAGAGATTGATATTTCAGGAAAAGCAGTTATAATAGATATGTTCGCAGAAAGAGGAACAGAGAGCGTTAGAACATATGTTCTGCTCCTTTTTCACATATCTGTGTTTCCGTAGCTCAGCAGGATAGAGCGTCCGCCTCCTAAGCGGAAGGTCGTGGGTTCGAATCCCG
>JAFOJB010000318.1 GCA_017420455.1 Blautia sp. | reverse complement strand
GTATCCTTCGGTCTGTTTACCCCGGCCAGATTAAAGACAAAATCGCACTTTGAACAGTATTCCTCCAGCTGCCGGGCAGTGGAGTCGAGGTCATACTCAAAAATGTCCTCAACCGAAATATTTCTGGTGCGGTTCTTGCCGTCTCTAATGTTCTTCAGGTTTTCCGTAAGATTCTTTCCTACAAAACCCCTGGCTCCGGTAATCAGTATGTTGCAGGCTTTTCGTACCGCGGCGCTTGTCCTGGATAAAGAGCTGAGGATCTATGGCGCTGATATGGCGGGAACGGCTCCTGCGCTGTCCTATTGCGATCATATCAGGAAGGTCGTTGCCATGAAGGATCCTACGTATATAGAAAGTCTTCTCAAAATATGCCAGGATGATCATATTGACCTGATCATTCCGACGATCGATACGGATCTGGTCGTTCTTTCGGAAAATAAGGGGAAATTCGAAAAAATCGGGACCAGAATCCTGATCAGCGAACCGGAAATGATCAGGATCTGCAGAAATAAAAATTACACTTCCAGGTTTTTCGTGGACTGCGGACTGTATGCTCCCATGCCGGTATCTGACTGGCATAAGTACAGAGAAGGGTATCCCGCTTTTATCAAACCAAAGGATGGAAGCGGCTCCATCAACGCCTACAGGGTGGAAAATGAGGAAGAGCTTCAGGCTTATGCAGAGCAGATCGACGGATATATTGTGCAGAGATATGTAGAAGGCAGGGAGTATACCATCGATATTTTCTGTGATTTTGACGGTAATCCGGTGTCCATCGTTCCCCGTGAGAGAGTTCAGGTAAGAGCCGGCGAGGTACTGAAGACACAGATTCTGATGGATCAGAAAATGATCGAAGAGGCCAGGAAGATCTGCGAGGTCTTCAAGCCCTGTGGTCCCCTGACAGTGCAGCTCATCCGGGATGCGGAGGGAATCGACTGGTTTATCGAGATCAACCCGCGTTACGGCGGCGGAGCTCCGCTTTCCATGAAGGCGGGAGCCAGAAACGCCGAGACGATCCTGCATCTTCTGGATGGTGAGAAAGCAGAGTATTTCACAGATATCGCGGATGGGGCGGTCTACAGCCGCTTCGACCAGTCTGTGTGCATCAAAGAAGGAAACAACGAGCTGAAGGGGATCATCTTTGATCTGGACGATACCCTGTACAGCGAAAAGGAATATATTCTTTCTGGCTTCCGGAAGGTTTCCGAGTATCTGGGAGGGGACTACACCGAAAAGCTTACCAATTATTTCCAGATCGGAAGACCTGCCATCGATGAGCTTCTCAGGGAGCTCGGACGGGAGGACGAAAAGGAGCAGGTTCTGGGACTTTACCGGCTGCACATGCCGGATATCCACCTCTATGAAGGGGTTCCGGAGCTGATCAGAAAGCTGAAGGCGAATGGCAAAAAGGTGGGTATCATTACCGACGGAAGGCCGGAAGGGCAGAGAAACAAGATCAAGGTCCTGGGGCTGGATAAGCTGGTGGACGATATTATCATCACGGACGAGCTGGGAGGCCCGCAGTTCCGCAAACCCTGCGACATCGCTTTCCGGATCATGCAGATGCGCTTTAAGCTGCCGGCCAGCCAGATCGCTTATGTGGGTGACAATCCGGTCAAGGATTTTCAGGCGCCGCGTCAGCTGGGGATGAAGGGAATCTGGTTCCGCAATGTGGATGGAGTCTACGCAGACCTGGAACATCACCGGGACAACCGTATGGATTCCTTTGCTGTTTTCCTGGAGAGGTATTTCTCATGAATATCCTTTTATTTTCAAGGATCGCCGCCAGGAGCGGCGTGGGAAACCATATGAAACAGCTTGCGGAGGAGCTGGTCAGAAGAGGGCATCATGTGGTGGTGGTTTCCTCTACAAATGATCTGGAGATCGGCAAGGGCAATGAGATCGTCTTTGAACGGCTTTCCCCCATAGATCCCAATCCCGTTCACATCCTGAAAGGCTGCAGAAGGCTGGAGGAGATCATCACAAAGCACCAGATCGACCTGGTCCACTGCCATCACCGGATGGCGGCGATGTATATGATGTTTTACCGAAGGTTTCACCGGATCCCCATGGTCTATACCCTGCATCTCGCGAATATTCCTTCGGATTTCCTGCATCGGAAGATGACATATGCAGGCGACAGGGCAATCGGGGTTTCCACCGAGGTAAGCACTTACCTGGTGGAAAAGCTTCAGGTTCCGAAGGAGAAGGTCTGTACCGTGTTTAACGGCGTGGATGAGAAGAGACTTCTGCCCCTTTGCAGCGGGGAAAAGGAGCAGCTTTACAGAAAATGGGGGATTCGCCCGGAAGGCAGGACTGTGTTTGTCATGCATTCCAGGATCGATGAGATCAAAAACCAGCTTGTCACGGTAAGGGCGGCAGCCGTCATGCCGGAGGAATACAGAAAACGCTTCCTGTTTGTCTGCAGCGGCAAAAAGACAGGCAGCTATTATGAAGCTGTGATCCGGGAGATCAAAGCCTCCCATCTCGAAGAAAATTTTGTTTTTACCGGCTGGGCAGAGACCAGGGAGATCCTCGGGATCGCCGATGTACTGGTTCTGTCCTCCTTTAATGAAGGATTCCCCCTTTCGGTGGTAGAAGCCTTTCTTATGAGGGTTCCGGTGCTGCGTTCCAGAACCTCCGGTTTTGAGGATCAGAAATACTGTACCGAAATGTCCATTGATACCCCGGAGGATGTGGCGAAAGTACTTGCGGATTACCTGGACAGGCCTTCGGTTTACCGCGCCCGGATTGAAGAGGCGTATCAGTACGCCATGGAAAATTTTACCCTGGAGCGGATGACGGATCATACCCTGGAGGTTTATGATTCTGTGCTGGAGAAATATCGGCCGGGGCAGAAGTAAGGATTGAGAATTGTATTCCCGCGGGCAGTGAGCCATGCGGACGAAAAATAGGGATAATAAATATGAATAATGAGGAACAGATCAGACAGGATACAAGGAAGGTAATGCTGAACCTGCTGATCAGGCTGGACGAAGTCTGTCATAAAAACAATCTTCACTATTATCTTGCTGTGGGAACCTGTCTTGGGGCAGTACGTCATAAGGGCTTTATCCCCTGGGACGACGATATCGATGTCCTGATGCCGATTCAGGATATAAAAAAGCTGATCGGCCTGCAGGATCAGTTTGGGGAAAGATATTTCATACAATGCAAGGAGACTGATCCGGAATACCGGGCTACGGCGATGCGCCTCCGGGACAGCGAAACCACTTATTTCCAGAGCAACGAGGCAGGTCAGAAGAATAACAAGGGGATTTATGTGGATATCTATCCCTTCTATGAAGTCCCCAAAAACCCTGTGCAGCGCAGACTGGATATCCTGAGATCCCATGTCTTCCGTATGCTGGTATACCGGCGGCCCGTCGAGTCACAGGGAAAACTGAAGTACCTGATCTCGAAGGTGGTGCTTGCCATGTATCCTGGAGAAAAAGCCGACCGGAAGATCAAAAAGATCGAGGATCACCTGATCTCTGTCAGGGGAGATGAGGTCCGCACCTATTTTGGAGGGGATATCTGGTTTCTCTCTGCCATTACCTACAAAAAGGAGTGGTTCGGCGAGCCCACGAAGCTGGAGTTTGAAGGAATGTTTTTCGATGGTCCTCATGACCCTGACCAGTACCTTACCAAACGGTATGGAGACTATATGACGCTTCCGCCTGTAGAGAAGAGGGTGACCCATCATGAGAACCTGATCATAGATCCGTACAGGAGCTACAGGGAGTACGAAGAGGTAGATCAAAATGGCTAATATCGCATTAATCATTGCCGGTGGGTCCGGGAACCGGATGCTTCAGGATATTCCGAAACAATTCCTGACCGTAAATGAACGGCCGGTAATCGTGTATACACTGGAGGCCTTCGAAAAACATGAGGAGATCGACGCCATCGCTGTCGTATGCATCGAAGGCTGGGATCAGGTCCTCTGGGCCTATGCGAAACAGTTTAATATCCATAAGCTTTCTTATGTGGTGCCCGGAGGCAAAAACGGCCAGGATTCCATCCGGAACGGGGTCTTCGAGCTGGAGAAGCATTACCGGAAGGAGGATATCGTGCTGATCCATGACGCCATCCGTCCCATGGTCTCCCAGGAGATCATATCCGACAATATCCGCGTGGCAAAGGAGTTCGGGAACGCCATCACGGTGATCCCATGTGCAGAAGCCATGCTCCAGACGGAAGACGGCAGGGTCTCTTCGGGATCGTATCCCAGGGATCATCTGAAGAGAACACAGACTCCTCAGGCGTTCCATCTGGGAGATATCTGCGATCTGCACAGAAGAGCCCTCGAGGCAGGCATCACAAGCTCCGTGGCGTCCTGTACCCTGAAGATCGAAATGGGAGAGCAGGTATTTTTTCCGCAGGGTCAGAGAAAAATATCAAGCTGACCACGGTGGAGGATATCGATATTTTCAAAGCGCTTCTCGGAGCGAAACGATCTGAGTGGCTGAAGGGATAAACATGAGCATATATAAAAACGCACTATGGCTTTCTGATCTGGATGAGGTGATCGCAAATTCTTCGTTTCTCTCTCTGCTGGAAGGGACAAGGGTGATGGTCACAGGGGCTTCAGGGCTGGTCTGCTCTGCAGTGGTGGATCTTCTGGTGAGATACAACGAAACGCACCGGAAAAAGATCCATATCCTCGCTGCCGGAAGAAGCCTGCAGCGGATGAAGGAAAGGTTTACGGAGGCCTGGGACCGGGAATATTTCACCTATGTGGCATATGATGCCGCTGATCCTTCCGGCTGTCCCCACATTGCCTGCGACTATATCATCCATGGGGCGGGCAATTCCTCTCCGGGCATGATCATGAAGGAGCCGGTGGAAACGATGGTGAGCAATTTCTCGGGGATGAAGGCGCTTCTTGATCTTGCCCGGGAATCCGGAACAAAAAGGCTCCTGTATATTTCCACCTCCGAGGTTTACGGAAAAAAGGAGACCATCGGCCCCTTCAAAGAGGGAGATTACGGCTTCATCGAGCAGCTGGATCCCAGAAGTTCCTATTCCATCGGGAAGAAGGCTGCAGAAACGCTGTGCGTATCCTATGCCTCGGAATATCAGGTGGATTCTGTCATCGTCCGCCCGGGCCATATCTATGGACCAACGGCTGCGAAACGGGACGACCATGTGGCAGCTGTCTGGGCATATGCCTGCGCCAGAGGGGAAGACCTGGTGATGAAAAGCAGCGGAGAACAGCTCCGCAGCTACTGTTATTGTCTTGATTGTGCTTCTGCCATCCTCATCGTGCTGCTGAAAGGGGAGACCGGTCATGCCTACAATATCTCAAATCCGGCTTCCGTGGTCACGATACGGGAAATGGCGGAACTGCTCGCAGAAGGAGCGGGCGTTTCCGTGCGGAGAGAACTGCCTTCAGGGGCAGAGAAAAAGGGCTTTAACCCTATGATGAATTCCTCTCTCGACAGCAGCGCGCTGCTGTCCCTTGGCT
>JAFOJB010000317.1 GCA_017420455.1 Blautia sp. | reverse complement strand
CCGTGATAATGATATCCCGCAGTTCCTTCTGGAACAGCCGCTTTTTAGAGGCATTCACCATATAGGTTAATATCTGGGCAGAAACATCGGCCGGAGTTTTATCGCTGATCTCCTCCACCAGCGGAACCGTATCGGACACGCCCATAAGCGATTTCACCGATTTGCATACGTAACCGTTTCTGGTTCCATAACGGCTCTTTGCGTAATCCCCGACGTCTGTCACCATGTTTCCTTCACTGTTCCTGTAATAGAATACAACGGAGGGAAGAAGAGGATTTCTGGAAGTACTGCCCGTATCATTTTTCCGGTCCAGCTCAAGGACAATAGGCTTCAGTTTATCATTCACAATATTCCCATATGCGATAACGGAGTTGGTCGTTCCCAGGTCTATAGCGGCATAAAACTGTTTTTCAGCCATTATTCATATCTCCCCCTTCCTCTTCCTTTTCCCGTACTGTCGGCAGGGAAATGACCGTATCCTCGAACTTCCAGCCCGGCCGTTCTACCACCACCGTCTTTTTCTCGCCCGTCTTTTCATAAGCTGCTCCGATGTAGGTATAGTCTGCCAGTTCCTCTGCCTCCGCAGTGAATTCCCTGCCGGTAGTATCGATGGGGGTAATACCGCAGTCCCTGATAAACCGGAGAAGCTGCTTAAATACGATGGTAAGCGGCATCAGCTGCGGCGCAACCTTTACCTTCTGTTCCTTGAGGCTGGCAAGTCTTCTTTCTACCAGTTCGATACTGTCCAGCATGTTTCCGTAATTCTCTGAATTCATGTTTGAATAGAAGGATGCGATAGCAGCGTTTCTGGCATCCGCGGCTGTTTCGTCGATGGTCTCGTTCAGCTCATCCAGCATCGCCTGGACAAGCTCCAGTGAATTTTTGTAATTATAATTCTCAAAGCGCAGTTTTTCCAGTTCATCTCCGGCTGCATCAAAGCCCGCCGCGGCTTCCGTGGATTCGAAAAGGGCTGTCTCTGTCTTTTTCAGAACATCCCTCGCGGTTCTTCTGCGTCTTCTCATCCCGTATTCGTTCAGCAGTCCATCGCGGATACTTCGCAGCAGCCGGTCGCAGTATACTTCTCCGAAGGTAACGACGATGGGGATGTATTCCTCATTCTTCAGATCCGCATCCATAAGGATCATAAAGACTACCATGCATTTTCCCAGAAAGATCCGTTTTCCGCTTTTTCTGTCCCGGGGTTCCAGATCCTCTGTAAATTCTGCGTATTTCTGTATCGCCGCCTTATCTCCGTCAAGAGAACGCTTCAGAAGCGTCATCCCCTGGTCTACCAGACGGAGCACATATTTCCGCTTCTCCTCCGCGTCAAGATTTGCAGTTCTCAGGGAATCCAGATAGTCGTCATAAGAAACAGAGTATTTCCCTACAAAGGAATTCTGGATTCTCTGATGGGCAGCCCTCGGATGCTGGTCCGGATACATGCAGCTGCCATAGATCGCCGCCCATTCCTTGGTCCCCTTCGCCCTGCGGGACTGCATCTCCTTCATCTGCTCATGCGCTGTCGCCAGTTCCTTCTGCATTACTTCCCTGAATATCTTCTTATGTACCATTTCCTTCTCCCTCTTCAGATAGTATTTCATGCTGTTTTCTGCCTGGATGACAGACATTTCCGGGTTTTCCTTTTCCAGGATGTCCTTCAGCGACTTTTTCCTGGGGTTTGGGAAGACATGCAGCAGGAACACTTCTCTTGCTCCCGTCATCTCCACAAATTCCAGCGTTTCCTTCGGCGATGCATGCAGACTGTAATGGTCGAAGGGAAACGTGACGCAGCCTCGCCGTTCCAGGTCCTGTCCCACAAAAATACAGCCTCGCCTGCCAGCGCTGCCGGCTTCCGGATTTCCGTACTCCGGGATGGATTCTTCCCTGCCGGAAATCCGGCCGCTGTCTGTTCTTCCGGATACCGGCTCTGCCTCGCTCATGTTTTCCCCATAGATGGCATATCCCATTTCGGAAAGAGCGTCTGCTATGGCTTTGCTTTTCGGCTCCAGATAAACTGCAGTTTCCGGAAAAACGTTTTTCAGAAACCACAGAAGATCCAGATGGCGGGGAACGCTTTTCGAAGACAGGTATACCCTTACGCCCTTGCCCAGACAGTTCCTGATCCGGTCCGCCAGCGAGGAATAACCGTCCTCGGAAAAAAGATCCTCTTCATTGTATTCGTCGTCCAGAGACGCGGGCAGGCTCTTCCACTCCTCCGGGTCCAGATAGCTGTTCGGCGCGTTCAGCAGAAGAATTTCCGGCCGTACCCCGTCCGCGATCTTCATTCCGTTAAATCCGAACATCGTGCTGATGCTGAAATCACCCGTATACAATATACGGTGTGACCGGGTTTCCAGATAGATCATCACCGCCCCGATCATATGCCCGGCCGGCATAAAGGTGATCCTGCACCCCTTCCATTCGAAGGCGCGCATCACCGGCTGTACCTGGATTCGTGCCATAACGGCCTGGGCCAGACGGTACCTCTCATTTTTTACCCGTTCCGATTCCGCTCTCCCGGATATCCTTCCAAATTCCAGAAGCTGCAGAGAGATCAGTCTTTTTGTATCCTGCGTCGTCACGATTTCCGCCGCGGACGCAAACCCTGCGATCTTCGCGAAGGAACCTATATGATCGTAATGCCCGTGGCTGATCAGGATCAGGTCGATCTCTGTGAAATCCGGTATTTCCCGCAGCAGGCGTTCATAGTCCGGGTACAGTTCCTCTCCCTTCAGCCTCGCCCCGCAGTCCAGCAGGATCCGGACTCCATCTATCGATAGAAAGTAGGCGGAAGCGCCTACCTCATCCCCCCCTCCGAGGGGAATAAAAAAGTCGCTCATACCTTTCCTCCTCTTATTCTCAAGAATATCATGACATATATCGCTGTCGGATGACGATTCTGTAAGTCAGCCGGAACACGGCCGACGGCAAAATCTGTCGGGACAGCTCCCCTGACTCACTCTGCAGATCCATCTCTTTAGTCCCTGTCAGTATTCAGTTCAGTTTAGCCGGTCAGGGAATTCTGCGGTGAAATCCGGAATTCAGAAAACAGGTCAAAAGTAAAAGACCAGCAGGATGATCCTTTTTCAAGATAGGTCCTGAACAGCCGAAGGTCGTACAGGAAACAGATTTGCTGAAGATATCATACCATATTCCGGAGGGATCTGCAATTTTATTTCCAGTGCGGTGTGTCAGGGCGCCTGGCGGTGAGTAACAGTTCACGGTCTCACCGTCCGGGGACTGCATGTGTTTTCAGGGTGTCCGGCGTCCTGACGGACTGCAGAAGAATCTTTGTCCGCCCCATGACACATCTGTTTCCTTCGGCGAATGACGCAGATTGCGTTGTAATCTTTCTCTGTTTCTGGTATCATGGTTTCAGTATGATTCAACCCGGTGTAAATGGAGGGTATTTATGAAAAGAAGAACAAAACAGGTCATAGCTGTGGTGGTGGTTCTGGCTGTGCTGCTGGCTCTGGCGTATTTCGGCCAGTCTGACAGATCCATGCGTTTCGGAACGGCCAGGATCGGCGGGGTATATTATACCTTCGGCAAGGAACTCAAGGAAATTCTTTCCTCTGAAGGCGTAAAGCTCAACATAAAAGAGACAGCGGGATCTGCGGCGAATCTGCGTCTTCTTTCCGGCAATACTATCCAGCTCGCCATCGCGCAGACCGATGTGCTGTACGATGCCTGGACCGGAACAGCACTGTTTGAAGGAGAAAAACTGCAGGGTTACAGTGCCGTCGCCGGTCTGTATACAGAAGCCTGCCAGATCGTGACGGCAGCAGATTCCGGGATTCAAAGCATCCGGGATCTGCAGGGAAAAAAGATCAGTATCGGGGAAAAGGAATCCGGCACGGAACAAAACGCAAAACAGATCCTTCTCGCTTATGAATTGACTGAAGATATGCTGGAAGAAGTCAGCATGAACTATTCGGAAGCAGCCGAAGCCCTGGAGAAAGGGGAGATCGACGCGTTCTTTTACACTGGCGGAGCACAGTCTGCCATGGTCGACGAGCTTGCGCAGAAAATCGGTCTTCGTCTGCTGAGCGTTGAGGGTAAAGAAAAAGAAAATCTCCTGTCCTCTTATCAATATTATTTTCCCTGTACAATTCCGGCCGGGACATACCTCGGACAGGACACCGAAGTGGAAACCATCGGCGTCCGGCCGGTTCTGTTAGTCAGTAACAAAGTGAAAAAGGACGTCGTCCGGAAGATCACAAAAGCCTTGTATCAGCATGTCCAGGAGCTTCAGGCCGGAATCCCTACAAAGCTTTCTCTGTCTGAAGAAGAGATTCCTGTCCCCCTTCATAAAGGAGCAGAAGAATACTACAATTCTGTCCGTTCTTCCTGAGGAACCTCCAATGGATATGGTAATGTATTGTCACAGGTTTTCCATGATCACCTGTCCGCAGCGTCTGCACCCGGCCTTTTTCTTTCCTTCCTGCATGATGTCTGCCGTACGCCATCCTGCGTCAAGGTATTTCGATACAGCGTTCTCCATTGCCGCTGCTTCTTCCGGCAGATCGAAGCGGTAACGAAGCATCATCGCGGCAGAGAGGATGGTGCCGATGGGATTGGCCTCATCTTTTCCGGCCAGGTCCGGAGCCGACCCGTGAATGGGTTCATACAGGCCGCGGGGACCCTTTCCCAGGCTGCCGGAGGGGATCATCCCGATGGAGCCTGTGATCATGGAGGCTTCGTCGGACAGAATATCTCCGAACATGTTCTCTGTCACGATCACATCGAATTGAGACGGATCCCGGACGATCTGCATGGCGCAGTTGTCCACAAGCATATCGGTCAGCAGAATGTCCGGATACTCTTCAGCGAGACGGTGCATGACCTTTCTCCAGAGCCTGCTGGAGGCAAGCACATTGCTCTTGTCCACGGAACAGAGCTTTTTCTTTCTTTTCCCCGCAGCTTCAAAGCCGATCCTGCCGATGCGCTCGATCTCCGTCTCTGAATACTCCAGAACGTCCACTGAGGTGGTTATGCCCTCTTTTTCCTCTGTCCGATGCTCTCCGAAATAGATCCCTCCCGTGAGTTCCCGGACGATCAGAAAATCGATCCCCCGGTCCACAATCTCTTTTTTCAGCGGGGATACCGCCGAAAGCTGCGGCCAGACCTTTGCCGGCCGGTTGTTGGAATAGACTCCCAGCGCCTTTCGGAGAGAAAGAAGTCCTTTTTCCGGCCGGAGTTCCGCCGGGACGTTGTTCCGCTTTTCTCCTCCCACGGCGCCCAGAAGCACGCTGTCCGAGTCCAGGCATTTCCGGAGCTCCTTCGCAGGCAGCGGCTCTCCCCATCTGTCGAGAGCGCAGCCGCCCATATCCACATCGATAAAATGAAAGGTGTGTCCATACCTCACGGCGACTCTTTCCAGAACGCGGAGAGCCTGTTCTATGATCTCCGGTCCGATTCCGTCTCCCCGTATGACCGCTATCTCCTTCTGCATCTATGCCTCTCCTCTCTGTGATTCTCCATCCCGGGAAGTATCCGGCTCCTTCAGAGACTTCAGCAGGCCGCCGCTTTGGATGATCTTCTGGATAAACTCCGGAAACGGCTGCGCGGCATAGGTTTTCTGCGTAGTCAGGTCCGTGATGACTCCGGTGTCAAAATCTACAGAGACCTCATCTCCCTCCCGGATTTCCTCCGCAGCCTCCTCACATTCCAGAATGGGAAGACCGATATTGATGGCGTTCCGGTAAAAGATCCGGGCAAAGCTTCTGGCGATCACGCAGCCTACGCCGCAGGTCTTAAGGACTAGAGGTGCGTGTTCCCGGGAAGAGCCGCAGCCGAAATTCCATCCTGCCGCGATGATATCTCCCGGTGCCGCTTTCCTGATGAAGGAAGGATCGATATCCTCCATGCAGTGAAGAGACAGCTCTTTCGCATCCTGTGTATTCAGATAACGGGCCGGAATGATCACATCCGTATCGACATTATCCGGGTATTTGAAAACCTTCCCTTTCGCGTTCATTCGAAATCCTCCCGATACTCTGTGATATAACCCGTCAGCGCGGTGGCGGCGGCTGTCAGGGGCGAAGCGAGATAGACCTCGCTTTCCACATGGCCCATCCTGCCGACGAAATTCCGGTTCGTTGTGGAGAGGCAGCGTTCTTTTGCCGCCAGGACTCCCATATAGCCTCCGAGGCAGGGTCCGCAGGTAGGCGTGGATACCACCGCTCCTGCATCCAGGAAGGCAGTGTACCAGCCGCGCTGCACGCATTTTTTCACAATATCCATGGTTGCGGGGATGATGATGCAGCGCACACCCTCCGCCACCCGGCGGCCGCGGAGTACCTTATACGCTGCTTCCATATCCTCCAGCCGCCCGTTGGTACAGGAGCCGATCACTACCTGATCCACCCTGATATGATGCAGTTCTGATACCGGACGGATATTTTCCGGAAGATGCGGACAGGCTGCCACAGGTACGACAGCCGAAAGATCCAGCTCTATGATCTCATCATATTCAGCATCCTCATCAGGCGCATAGATCACAGGAGGACGTTCTGTCCTTCCCTCCATATATGCCATGGTTCTTTCATCCACAGGGAAAATGCCGTTTTTCGCCCCGGCTTCCACCGCCATGTTGCAGATGCAGAACCGGTCGTCCATGGACAGTCCACAGATTCCTTCTCCGGAAAATTCAATGCTCTTATAAAGTGCTCCGTCCACTCCGATCCGGCCGATCAGAGTGAGGATCACATCCTTTCCGCTGCAGTTATCCGGCAGTTTTCCTTTAAGGCGGACCTGGATTGCGGAAGGAACCTTGAACCAGGCTGTGCCGGTGGCCATACCGGCGGCCATATCCGTAGATCCCACCCCGGTGGAAAAGGCGCCGAGTGCTCCGTAGGTGCAGGTATGGCTGTCTGCGCCGATGATACAGTCTCCGGCAGTGACGATTCCCTTTTCCGGCAGCAGCGCATGTTCAATGCCCATCTGCCCCACATCGTAAAAGTGCCTGATACCGTGGGCGCGGGCAAATTCGCGGCAGAGCCTGCTTTGCTCCGCAGCCTTGATATCCTTGTTCGGAACAAAATGATCCAGGACAATAGTGATTCTGTCAGGATCGAACAGTCGATCAAATCCTGCCTTTTCGAATTCCCTGACGGCTACCGGCGTAGTGATATCATTTCCGAGGACTACATCCAGCTTCGCGGATATCAGCTGCCCCGGCACTGTTTCTGCCAGCCCTGCATGGGCTGCAAGAATCTTCTGAGTCATCGTCATTCCCATGGATTATTCCTCCTGTACCTGCTCCGACCTTCATATTCCGGTAGGCACTGAGCAGGGCATTGGTGCTTGCGGTGATTACGTCAGTGTTCGTTCCGGCTCCCCAGTACATCCTGCCGTCCTCTGCCTCCAGTCCGATATAGGAAGCGGCAACGCTGTGAAATCCCTGTCCCTGCATCCTGTGCTGCGTAAATACCTGCAAGGTATATTTCATGCTGGTATATTCGGTAAGTGCGTTATTGATGGCGCTCAGGGATCCATTCCCTTCTGCCTCCATCTCCGTCTCTGTTCCATCCTCCAGGAAGGTAATGTGGATTTTCAGCACATCGTTTTCCCGGTTAAATCCGAAATCTGTGATCTCCAGGCCGCTTTCCAGGTTCAGATAATGTTCCCTGAAGATCTCAAGGATTTCCTCCGGTTTCAGCTCCTTATGCTCCTGGTCGGAAATGCTTTTGCACAGATAACTGAATTCCTCCTGCATTCCCGGTGGAAGATTGTATCCGTACGCAGTCTTCAGCATATAGCCGATCCCGCCTTTTCCGCTCTGGGAATTCACCCGGATTACGTCCGCTTCGTAGGTCCGCCCGATGTCTGCCGGATCAATGGGGATATAAGGCACGTTCCATTCATGAAGACGATGCTTTTTCCGGTATCTGATCCCTTTCGCGATAGCGTCCTGGTGCCCGCCGGAAAAAGCCGCGAATACCAGGGCTCCTGCATAGGGGGTTCTCTCAGGAACCTGCATACGCGTACATTTTTCATACACACCTATGAGATAATTCATATCGGAAAGATCCAGCTGCGGATCGACTCCATGTGAGTACATGTTCAGAGCCAGCGTGATGATATCCACATTCCCGGTCCTTTCTCCATTTCCGAACAATGTCCCTTCCACCCGCTGTGCTCCGGCCAGAAGCCCCAGCTCCGTATCCGCGACACCGGTTCCGCGGTCATTATGGGGATGCAGAGACAAGGTAACATGTTCCCGGTATTTCAGGTTCTCACTGATATATTCCACCTGCGAGGCATAGATATGCGGGGAACTCATCTCCACGGTAACAGGAAGATTGATGATGACATTGTTTTCCGGTCCGGGTTCCAGCACATCCAGCACGGCGTTGCAGACTTCAAGGGCATACTCCGGTTCCGTCCCGGTAAAGGATTCCGGCGAATATTCAAAACGGAAACGGCCTTCCGATTCCTCTGCAAGCTGTTTTACCAGCACAGCGCTGTCCACCGCGATCTTCAGGATCTCCTCCCTGGATTTCCGGAAGACCTGTTCCCGCTGGACACGGCTCACGGAGTTGTAAAAATGAATGATGGCTCTGGGAACTCCCCGGCAGGCATCGAAGGTTTTCCGGATGATATGCTCTCTGCACTGCGTCAGTACCTGGACAGTGACGTCCTCTGGTATCAGATTCCGGTCGATCAATGTGCGAAGGAATTCATACTCTGTCTCACTGGCCGCAGGGAATCCGACCTCGATCTCCTTAAACCCCACCTGCAGAAGAACCTTGTAAAATTCCAGCTTTTCCTCCAGATCCATAGGGATTACCAGACTCTGGTTCCCGTCCCGCATATCCACACTGCACCAGACGGGAGCTTTCTCGATATGATCCTTGTCCACCCATTTT
>JAFOJB010000032.1 GCA_017420455.1 Blautia sp. | reverse complement strand
TCCGCATCGGGATGACGCATAAGAACCCTCATATTCTCGTACAGCGCGTCGGGCGTCAGGGTATCGTCGTGATCGGCGAAGACAATGTAATCCCCCTTCGCCATCTGCAGAGCCTGGTTCGTATTGCCGGAGATTCCTTTATTCTCGGACAGGTGACGGTAAAAAATCCGCTTATCCCTCCGGTAACTGGCCTTCATATACTCCTCGATCTCCCTGTCCGGACTTCCGTCCGCCAGGCAGAGCTGCCAGTTTCCATAGCTTTGGGCCAGGACAGAATCCACCAGCTCCTTAAGATACTTCTGCGGGGTACGATAAAGAGGCACCACAATGGAAAAAAGAGGTTTTCTCGGGAAATTCTCTCTTTCCTGGCGGCGCAGCTCCTGTCTGGAGGGCCTGCAGTGTTTTTCGTAAACCTCGTACAGCTCGTCGGCATTTGCCGCTTCTTCCTCCAGGTATTTCCAGAGTCCTCCGGGGCCTGCCTTCTGCAGAAGCTCTTTGTTTTTTTCAAAATGCTCCCTGGAAAGAAGGGCGCGCATCTTTCCGGCGCGGCTGTTTTCCCTGTCAAAGCTCCTGAGGTCCACGTCCTCCCTTTTCTCTGCCAGGTCGTTGGCAAAGACAAGAGAAACCTTCTTTCCGGGGATTCTGTTCCTTTTGATCTCCACCTGGAATCCGAAACAGTTCTCCTCCTCGATGTGGAAATGATCCATCAGATCCGAGCGGAAGCTTCTTTTCCAGACAGCATCCTTCAGGATCTTCCCGTTTTCGTCCTGAAGCTCCAGACGGACGCTGCCATGCAGGTTCAGGCACCAGCCGCGGGCATAGAAAAGCTCTCTGTGTTTTTCGAGAGCATCGATGAAATAGTGGATGGTGTCCCTGTTATACTCCTCCCGGAGCTCTTCCGCGGTTTTATACAGCAGAGGAAGACTTTTCTCTCCCGCCAGGATCCGCACCCGAAGGTCTTCTCCTTTCTCCAGATAGTCCGAAAGACCATGGATCTTCAGTTCAAACCCGGGATTATCATCCGGAAATACGAGGGAAGGCAGGGCTTCGATCACATCCCGCCGCATCACACGTTTCACGGTAAAGGGGAGCTCCTCCCTGCCAAGGCGCACCTGGAACTTCTGCTCCTGCATTCCTGTGTAACACCAGCCCGTGAGAGTGATGACTCCTCCCTGGTTGGCATCGTAATTGCAGATATCCACGACCGCCCGGTAATCCTCCGTATTTTCCGGCGCGGAGGAATGTCTTCTGGCCAGCCGGGAAAGAGCCGTCTCAAAATCCTCATGGAGCACCAGATCAAAGCTCAGCTCCTTTGCCCCCTCCGGAACACGGATTCCCGTGACTCCTGGATCTCCATAGGCAAAATACGCCCAGTTTCCTTCCAGAACGCCGTTTCTGGCATATGCGCCTTCCAGGGAAGCCGCCTTACCGTCGAAGGAAAGCTCCCGGATCTCCAGGATACAGGGGTTCTCTCCGGGATCCATCCGAAGAAGCTTTGCGCCTGGCAGCACCTCTGCCCTTCCCTTCACACAGTTCTGTTCAAAGGGAAGAAAAACGGAATCCCTTTCCTGATATTCCTCTCCCCTGGAAAAGAAAAGCTGCAGCTGCAGGGCCTTCTCTTCTTCCTCTGTTTCCTCCTCTTCCATCTCCGGTGGGATCACCTGGATCTCGGACTTCCCGGGTACGATCCGGTCTATGTATTCCCGAAGGGGCACATGTTTCCCCTTGATATAATTCTGGAAGCCCTCTTCCATCTTTTCGAAGCAGGGGATCAGTTCCGGCCGGATCCCTGCCCGGGAAAAGAGCTCCTCCTCGGAAAAATCACTTCTTCCGGTACCCAGACAGACAAAATAATGGATCACACGGTAAAGGACAAAATCCACGGGCACAGGAAAACAGAAGGTCCATTCATAGTCCAGCACCATTTCCGGCTCTGTCAGCAGAAGATTCTCGCATACCAGATCGATATTGGTAACATTGCCGCAGAGAAGCCCGGAAAGGACCTGGTACTCCTCCCTTTCTCCCCCGAACACCCCGGAAAACTCCGGAGTCCATGTAAAGGCTCTGTCCTGATGGGAGCGCCGGATCCTCTCCAGGAAGGTCAGGAGAAGCTTTCCGGCTTCCTGCGTTTTCCCGGAAAGGCGAAGGGCGTCCAGCCGCTCTGCCAGGGACTCTGCCTGGACATATTCCAGGCAGAGAGAATCCTCCTCCTGGCGGGAGGCGTTCAGCTGGAAGGGAATCGTCTGGTACTGGCGCTGTAAAAGCTCCTCCCATTTTCTGATGCTGAGAAGATGTTCCTTCCCCTCCGGATAACAGGCGGTCTTTCGTACCACCTTCCTGTTCTTCTCCTCCAGAATTTCGGTCCGTATGGAAAAACGGCGGTCCCGCTCATTGGAAAACCGGACATAAGAGGCGCCGTCCTTCTGCCGTCTGTTTCTCTTCTGGCACACGGCCAGAAAGGAATTCACGAACTCGGTATACAGCTTTTCATCGATCAGCGTGTCCGTCACCAGAGGCTCCGAAAACAGGGCGATCCTGCTATGGTGGTAATCGTGGGCGAATTCCTGGATCTCTCCTTTTTTCGGGAGATACCTGCCCGTATAGATGGTATTCGTGAAAAGATGATCCGGATAGGGGTAATAAATACGGACGCTGCCCGCCCCGTTTTCCTCCAGCAGGGAGATGAGCTCCTTTTTGGTATAGGAATGCGGTCTTTCTCCCTGCGGATACCCCTCCAGGCCTTCAAAGAGCCGGCCGGTATATTCCTCCGCGCAGCCTGCCCAGTATTTCAGTCCGATCCGGTTCCTGGCCGCCGCGATCAGCTTTCCGTCCACGTCCAGCTTTTCGAAAAGCTTCGGAAGACAAGGCGCATATTCGGACAGCCCGTCCGCCAGGATGATATAGTCAAATTTTCCCTCACATTCGTCCAGGAACCGCGGCAGGTTTCCCGGCACCAGAAGAAGATTGGTTCTTTCCCGGTTCCGCAGAGCATTGATCCGGCAGGCTGTGAGGGAAGGATCTGCCGCCGTCACATGACCGGCCTTTTCCGCCAGCGCTCCTGTAAGCGCACCGCCGGAGCACCCCACCTCCAGTACATGATCCTCTTTGCCGATGGGCAGCCAGTCCACCAGGTTCGGCCGCAGATGAGAAAAATGGTACAGACACCGGTAGGAAGGATGATGCAGGGGCAGCGTTTCCCATTCATCGTCCGGGAATTCCTCCATCAGAGCCAGCAGCTCCTCATCCTCCTGCCGGAAGACTTCCGGGTCCTCTCCCCCGTAAAAGCTGTCGTCAATACAGACATTTCCGATTTTTTCCATTATACATCCTCCACGGTGATCTTCGAAAACATATCGTAGAATCCTACCGTATTCTTGGTGGAAACCACGGACAGATTGCAGGCGTCATACAGACGGTGATATACCGTAAATTCCCCGTCCCTGTACCCTGTACAGCCAAAGGACAGAAGATATTCTCCCCCCTGAAGGTTCATCTGCTGGGTGAAGGTGACGATCACCTCGTCCCCGGCGCGGGAATGGTCGATATGGACCCCCTCGAACATGGTATTGGTGCCGGTAATGGCCGTCCCCTGGATGTTCTTGAAGGTATAGGTGGAGATGGGATCCTGCACATCCTCGTTGAAATGAATCCGGACCTTGATCTGGAAGGTGCTTCCCTTCTCGATGGCGTTGCTCTGGTTTCCCTTTTCATCCAGCACCACAAAGGAGCGGATCTGCGCCTGCTTCTCTCCGTATTCCAGAACATTGGGATTTACGGAAAAGCCGGCTCTCCAGTCGTCCTTTTCCCCGGGAGCCGCCACGGATACAGCCTCTCCGCCGCTCACTCCCGGTTCCCCCGTCCGCTGCTTCACAGGCTCCTGGCCTACAAGAAGCTGCTTGTAAAGATCGATCATGGCCTTGGGCGTACCCTGGTCCAGAAGCTCTCCCCTGTGCAGAAGGAGGACCCTGTCGCAGTACTTCGCGATGCTGGAAAGATCGTGGCTCACGATGAGGATCGTCTTTCCCTGTTTCTTGAATTCATCGAATTTGTGGAAGCATTTTGCCTGGAAGAATACATCTCCCACAGAAAGGGCTTCGTCTACGATGAGGATCTCCGGGTCGATGTTGATCGCCACGGCAAAGGCCAGGCGGACAAACATACCGCTGGAATAGGTCTTTACAGGCTGGTGGATAAAATCCCCGATATCGGCGAAGGCCAGAATATCGGACAGCCGGCTGTCGATCTCCTCTTTGGTAAAGCCGATCATGGTTCCGTTCAGATAGACATTTTCCAGGCCCGAGTATTCCATGTTAAAGCCTGCCCCAAGCTCCAGAAGAGCCGAGATCCGGCCGTCCACGCGGACCTCTCCCTCTGTGGGATGCAGGACGCCGGTGATGATCTTCAGCACCGTGGACTTCCCGGAACCGTTTACCCCGATGATCCCGACGCATTCCCCTTCCTTCACGTCAAAGCTGACATTCTGCAGGGCATAATGCTCCTTATATCTTTTTTTCTTCGAAAAACCCAGGGCCTCCTTCAGGCGGTCGGAGGGTTTCTCGTAAAGCTTATACATTTTGCTCAGGTTCTGTACCTGAATTACCTTTTTTTCTGTCAAAGCAAGCTCCTTACAAAACATCCGCGAAATGCACTCTCAGCCTTCTGAAAACCCGGTTTCCCAGAAGGAAGCACAGAATCGTGAATACCCAGAAATAGACTGTCCAGGCGGGATGCTCAAAAAACCACCTTTTGAAGATGAAGGCATCCCGGTAGCCGGATACGATATAGTACATGGGGTTCAGCTTCAGGATCATCTGCAGCGTCCTGTGGCCCTGCAGGGAATCCTCGGCCACCCACATGATGGGGGTAAGCCATACGCCGACCTGCAGGCCGATCCCGATGATCTGGGACAGATCCCGGAAAAACACCACCACAGAGCAGGTCACATAACAGAGTCCCAGCACCATCAGGAACATGCTGCCGCTGTAATAAAGGATCTGCAGATAGAAAAGATCCGGAAATCTTCCGTAGCAGGCGTACAGAAATACAGTGAACAACACGAAAAAGCCGTGGACAAACAGCGCGGAAATTATTTTCACCACAGGGAGAACGCTGATATTGAAGACGACTTTTTTTACAAGATAACTATATTCGATCAGTGCGTTGGTACCGCCCACCAGGGCGTCCTGGAAGAAGAACCAGGGTACGATGCCCGAAAGCAGATAGAGGACAAAGGGAAGCCCCAGGTTTCCCGTGTTCTGGCGAAAGCCCACAGAAAAGACAAACCAGTACAGAAGCACCGTGACCACCGGCTGTATGAAGGCCCAGACCGTTCCCAGGTAAGAGCCGGCATATCTGGTCCGGAAATCATTTCTGGCCAGTTTTAAAACCAGCCGGCGGTTCCTGTAAAGATCCGCCGGCAGTGAAAACAAAGATTCATTCATAGCGAAGCCTCCGAAAGCCTTCCCCACTTTTTGTCCTTGTCGGAAAGAGAGAGTTCCATCCCCTCCGGTATGGGCCATTCTATGCCGATCTCCGGATCGTTGTAGGCCAGGCCTCCTTCATCGTTGGGATGATAGAAGTCCGAGCATTTATAGACAAACTCTGCAGTATCCGACAGTACCAGGAATCCATGGGCAAAGCCCCTGGGGATGAAAAACTGTTTTTTGTTCTCCGCGGAAAGCACCACGCCGTGCCATTTTCCATAGGTAGCCGAACCCTTTCTCAGGTCCACCGCCACATCGAACACCTCTCCCCTGACGACACGTACCAGCTTGTCCTGGGGATAGTTGATCTGGAAATGCAGGCCCCGGAGCACGCCGTAATGGGAGCTGGACTGGTTATCCTGGACAAAGGTCACATCGATACCCGCTTCCGTAAAATCCTTCTGGTTATAGGTCTCCATGAAATACCCTCTGGCATCTCCGAAAACAGCAGGTTCCACGACCTTCAGCCCCTCGATCTCCCCGCAGGGAGTAACTGTGATTTTTCCCATGATCATTCTCCTTTTCCATCCTGCTGCGGACTATCTCTGCCGCAGCCTTCTCTGATTCAGACTGTTTTCTCGTATCCGTCAAAGGCCAGCAGGGCTTTTACCACCTTTTCGGCGTCCTCCATATCCAGATTATAGAACATGGGAAGACGCAGCAGTCTCTCGCTCTCCCTGGTCGTATAGACATCCTCGCCGGAAAATCTTCCGAACTTCTGCCCGGCAGGAGCGCTGTGCAGCGGTACATAGTGGAACACGCTGAGGATATCCTTTGAACGAAGATAAGCCAGCAGCTTCGTCCGGACCGAAAGATCCTTCACCTTCAGATAATACATATGATAATTGCTCTCGCAGCCGG
>JAFOJB010000316.1 GCA_017420455.1 Blautia sp. | reverse complement strand
TTGATGATCTGTTCTCCGACGATGTACAGATTGTATTCCATCAGCAGGTCATAGATATCTCCCACCGCTCCGGCTGTGGAGTTCTCGATGGGCAGTACTGCGTAATCCGCCCGTCCCTGGGAGACCTCCTCCATGGCATCCCGCCAGGTCTTTACATGATAGCTTTCGATCTCCTCCGGAAAGTATTCCCGCATGGCCGCGGAGCTGTAGGCTCCCTCTACTCCCTGAAAAACCACCGTTACATCCCGCAGCGGCAGCCGGTCCACAAACCGGTATTCCACCGGCTCCTTTATCCCATTTTCTGTCAGCATCTGGTACTGTCTTTTGCGGCTCACCGCCATGATCTGACGGAACACTTCCCTGGCTCCCAGTTCATTCAGCGGGCCATGGGCTTTTTTCCGGACAGCCTCCAGCTTCTCCCGCTCTCTCTGCGGGTCCATCACTTTTTTTCCGGTCTGTATTTTAAAACGCGCGATCTCCTCCGAAACTTTCATACGCTCTTCAAAAAGGCGGACGATCTCGTCGTCAATGCTGTCGATTCTCTTCCTGCATTCCTGAAGATCCATGGTATCCTCTTTTTCTCCTGGTTCCGGCCGGCTTTTCCTTTTTTCTGCGGCATCGCAGATGGCAGAAATGAAGGACAGAGATCCGAAGGCCAGGATCACATCCTCCTTTCCGGCCAGCTCATAAGCTTTATTTACCGCTGCGCCGATCTCCGGCATGGCAGTTACATCCGGATGGTACTTCCTGGCGCACTCTGCCAGCTCTTTGGCGCTCAGGGCCCGGGGATTATCCGGCGTCTGAATGGTCAGGATTTTTTCCGCGAAGGGGCACATTTTCTGCATGACATATGAGTAATCCTTGTCTGCGAACATGCCTGTGATAAAGTATATCTTTTTCCCCTGAAAGTGCTGGCTGATGGTCCGGGCGAGCATGTCTGCTCCGGCGGGATTGTGGGCGCCGTCTACGATGAACAGGGGCTCTCTGGAAAGAACGGTAAAGCGTCCCTTCCACCTGGTCTGGTAAAGACCCTTTTTTCGTTCATCAACCGTGGTACATATCCCGTTTTCCGACAGGATTTCCAGGGCGGCGAGAGCCAGGCATGCATTTTCCTTCTGGTACGCTCCTCCCAGCCGGATCGTGTATTCTTCCCCTTTATACCGGAAGGTCTGCTCTTCAATCCCCGCTGTAATGACCTCTGCTTCCGATGGATCTGCTTCCCGGAAGGGTACCTGCTTCTCCCGGCAGGCGGCTCTGATAGCTTTTTCTGCTTCAGGCTGCTGCTTTATGGTGATCATGGGGCAGCCTTTTTTGATGATCCCGGCCTTTTTTTCTGCAATTTCGTACAGAGTGCCGCCCAGGTAGGCCATGTGATCCATGCTGATAGAGGCCAGCACTGAGAGGAAGGGTTTTTCGACGATATTCGTAGCATCGAGACTGCCTCCCATGCCTACCTCCAGAAGAACCAGATCGCATTTTTCTTCCTTAAAAAACAAAAAGGCAGCGGCAGTCTCCAGTTCGAAGGGCGTCGGATGCGTAAGGCCGTCCCGGACCATCTCTTCAGCTGCCTTTTTTACTCTGGTCATCAGATCCGCGAATTGTTCCCGGGAGACCGGGGTCTGGTTGATCTCCATCCGTTCCCGGTAAGAAAACAGCGTGGGGGAAATATATCTTCCGACCTTTCTTCCCGTCAGCTGCAGTGTCTGATACAGATATGCGATCACGGAGCCCTTTCCGTTCGTGCCGGCTACATGGATGACGGAAAGCGCATCCTGCGGATTGCCAAGCCTCCCGGCAAGCTCCCGGATATTTGAAAGTCCTAGTACAGCGCCGTATTTTTCAGCATCTTTAATATAGTCACGGCTTTCCTGGTAATTCATGATTTTCCTCCTGGAAAAGGATACAGTGTCACTGTATGATTTCTTCCCTTTTCTCTGGCTATTATACACGGAAAAGAACGCTTTTTCAATCCTGATCCTCTCTGGCCGCTGCTTTTCACCATTGGGGACACAGGGGGACGGTCCTTTTGTGTTCAAAAAACACAAAAGGACCGTCCCCCTGTGTCCCCCTGTGTCCCACTGAAAAGAGCGCTTTTTCAATCCTGATCTTCTTTATGAAGCAGCCTTTTTTATGGTATAATACTGCTGTTCACGGTCCCGCCCGCCTGATGCGTTCAGGCAGACATTGTCAGAGACGCGCTGGATACCGTTCAAAGCCGCGAAACAGTGATCTGAGTGAACTGACACTGCCGCAGTTTATGCGTACAGGAAGATATGGAAATACAACCATGTTTGTCAGTATATTATTTCATTTAAGAGGAGGAACACGATATGATGAGAAAATCAGGATATTCTGTAAGGTTTCTGATTCTCCTGCTGTTGTCATCGATCTTTTTGGCGAGGATGGTTACGGCGGCAGATAACAGCGCAGCTCTCCAGCCGGATGTGACATGGACTGACGAGGATCCATCTTCAGATTATGCGGAGGAATTTCTGCAGCAGCATCTGGAATTCGCAGACAGTGATATCTACCAGGAAATCATGAAACGTACCGGCTCTGAAGGCGCCTGCGCTGCCGGTTATTTTGATGCGAATCGGGCAGACGAAACAGGCGCAGTATGGCAGTTTATTGACCGTACGGGTTCTTTTCTGACCGGAGGAGAGGTAAATATCAAAAACGGATTTGAGATCGCAGTCTCAGAAATCATGCTGGCATCTGCATTGGAAGGAGAATACGGGGCAACCTTTGCACAGTCCTATCTTGATGTTGCGGAGCAGATCCTGAATTCTGTCTCAGGAATACTGAAAAGTGATGCCCTGAGGGTTTCCTTCGGTATTATTCCGCAGGATATTCAGGATCTTGCATTCTATGTCCAGACGTCCCTGGATGCATTAGCCAGCCTGAAGAAAGGCGCCGCCTCTTCTTTCATCATGAAAAAGGTGGATGACATACTTGGCAGTATTTCCACAGGACTTGAGAATATCTATGGCTCTCAGGCTGCTGATTTCCTGGATGACCTGGGTCTGGCTCTGGATCTTGCCGGTGCTGCCGCAGATACGGTCTCCTCTTCCTATTCCAGCTTTATCCGTTCGGCAGCATTGTTCAAAGCCTGCCTTTCTGCTTCTGAAGCATGGCGCCTGACATGGTATAAGATTGCGTATTATGCCATTAACAGCGGAACCTCCCAGGGGACCAGACTGGCAAAAGCTGTCCTCAACATTCTTCTCGATCTGGAGGAAGCAGAGAAAAGTTCGGAAGCCTTTTCAGTAATTACGACTCAGATTATGTCGGACACTTTCCACCGTACAAAAAACCTGGGGATTGGCCGGGTTCTTATGAGTTCCTTTCACGATCTGCTGCCCCCTGGAAATCCGCTCCGCGCAGTGATGGATGGTATGAAGGCCGGAATATCTCTGTCCAACTTTCTTACAAACATGGATTCCATCGCCTATTACGGGGAAATGGCGTATGCTGCAGGACTGATCTGCCGCTATGCACATCCTGTACTCCGTGAAAAGGAAAGTTTTCTTCGGACAGTACGGGATTATGCCGCTTCAGCAGAGTTCGATCAGACTTTCTGTATCTATAAAGAAGCGCAGCTGTACTCCTTTGATTGCATGATCCAATATGAACAGGAATATATCACTGCCAAAATCGCTCTGCCTTCTGACATTATCCTTTTCTATGCAGATTTCCTGACAGAGGCTGATCTTGGGAGTACCTCTGACCGAATCGCAGATACTTATATTTTCCAATCGTATAAAGCAAAGTGGAGTGAGATCAGATGCCATAATTTTGAAGATCGTTATGTTCTGTCTCTGGATCTTCTGGAAGAAAAAACTGAGGATTTTTACAGCGTGCTTCTGAATCCGGACGTGACCCTGCAGCCGGATGCATCTCGGGGAGAAACACTGAACGATGCCCTTCTGAGCGGGTTCGTTGAGGAGGAGAGGGATTATGAGGCAAAGCTTAAGGACCTGAATCAGGAATATCACTTCTCCGCCTGCCTGGAATATTTTCTTTGCGATGCGCAGCTTTCCGGAGATGCATTTGGTATGCGCTTCATGGTCAGAGAATACCAGGGAGGTCCCCGTCCGCTTCATTATTACTGTGTGTATAATTACGATATTACTACGGGGAAGAAGCTGGCCTGGCTGGATATCATAGACCCGGACCAGGCCGGGGGCTCTGCCGCTACAACGAAGGATGTCATTAAGACCGGCATACGGGATGATTTCCTGGAAGCTCTCCGGAACGGAAGCGATTCTCCGGAGCGGATTCCGAAAAATCTGTATGAGAGAATGCTGATACTTCTGATGGAAGGTCTGAAACAGGAGCTGGTCAGCACAAACCGGGAAAATATCGTCAACGGATCAGAACCGGAGTACTATACCAGCCATGCTCTTTCTATTCTGAACAATATGATCGATGGCAATTTCTGTTTTGGAACCCGTGGTCTTTGCGCAAGCTACGCTCCCGGAGCCTTTCATCAGCCTGTTTTGGGCTCCTTCCTGATAGAGATTCCTTATTCCGGTCTGTCCGGCATCCTTAAACCCCAGTATCTTCCGGAGAAGAAAAAAGAAAATGCCGGCGGTTCTGTCAGATTTCTGAAGATGCCGGAGGGGCTGGAAGCCCAGGCTCTGACCGAAGGAAAAAGAACTTATGGGCAGCCCGGACAATATCTTGTAACGGCAGAAGGTGATCTGTATAATGTGAAGATCATTAAATCCGATGTGATGCCGGCGTCATTCGAAGCTCTGTCGTTGTCCTACGTTTCCGTTGTGTATTGTGCTTCTCATCTTACCGGGCAGGATATTCTGTACCTGCAGTCTGGAGAAGAAGAGGCAGAGCCTGTATACTATGTCGTCTTCTACAGCGTCTACGATGAAAACGAAACGGAAACCAGGTTTGTCTTCTTCATCGATCCCTCCGGAGAGAATGAATCCTTTGTGAACGAAGCACCGGATATTGCGTTTCACCACTAAACAGAGTGCCGGAGCAC
>JAFOJB010000315.1 GCA_017420455.1 Blautia sp. | reverse complement strand
GGCAAAGCTTCTTCTGAGGCTCTTTCTGGTTACCTGCCGGGTTTCTGTCCCGTCCACAAAGATATTCCCGCTGTCCACATCGTAAAACCGCATCAGAAGATTGATGATCGTGGTTTTTCCTGCACCGGTAGGTCCCACGATGGCGATCATTTTTCCGCTTTCCGCCATAAGGTCCAGCTCATGCAGGACCGTCCTGCCCGGAAGATACCCAAAGGAGACCTTCTCCATTTTCACATCCCCGTGTACATCCTCCAGCACCTTTGCCCCGTAAAGATCCGCCGCCTCCTCCGGTTCGTCCAGAAGGCGGAACACCCGCTCGGCCGCCGCCAGAGCGGAAAAAATCTCATTGATGATGTTGGCGATCTCATTGATCGGCCCGGAAAATTTCCTGGAATACAGGATAAAGGAGGAAATCTGCCCCAGGCTGACCACCTTGTACAGATACAGAGCCGCCCCCACCAGACCGATGAGCGCCAGGCCGGAATCGTTGATAACTCCCATGGTGGGTCCCATGGTCATCCCCAGCCTGTCCGCCGATGCATAGGCGTCTGCCGCCGCCTTATTTACCTCATCGAACCGCTCACAGACCTTCTCTTCCTGCGCATAGGCCAGGATCGTCCGCTGTCCCGAGAACATTTCCTCTACAAAACCGTTCAGCTCTCCGTAGGAAGCGCTGCGTTTCCGGTACAGCGGTTTTGTCTTCTTCCGCATGTGTCCGGTATACCAGATGGAAATGGGAATGGTGATCAGCATGCAGCCCGTCAGGGGCAGCGAAATGATGCACATCATCACAAAGGACCCTGCCACCGTGATCACACCGGTGATGATCTGCACCACATCCGTGCCAAGGCTGGTGCAGGTCACATCCACGTCGTAGGAAGCGCGGCTGATGATATCTCCCACCTGGTTCTGGTCGAAAAAACCCACGGGAAGATGCATAAGCTTCTCGAAAATATCCTGCCGCAGCCTTGCGGCAATCTTTTTGCTGATCCGCATCATCCCGATGCTGACGACAAAGGACAGAAGGCTGCTGCCAACATAGGCTGCAAGCATCAGGATCACATAATGCAGCACCAGGGAAAAATCGATCCTTCCCGGTCCTTCGCTGATGACGTTGATGGCTTTTCCCGCATAGGAAGGGCCAAGAAGGTTTCCTGCATTGCTGAGCATGGCCAGGATCACCATGAAAATAACGATCCATCTGAAATCTGCCATATAGGCGATGATCCTGCGCAGGGTTCCCTTCGCGTTTTTGGGGCGTTCCGTACCGCCCCGGTCTCCCGGTCCCGGCATAGAAGTTCTCTCCTTTCTGTGGAATCAGCCAAGATCTCCCATCTGGCTTTCGTAGATTTCCCGATACATAGGGCAGGTTTCCAGAAGCTCTGTATGAGAGCCATAACCCACACACTGTCCATTATCCAGCACAAGAATATGGTCCATGCCCTGGATCGAACTCACTCTCTGCGCTACCATGATCACCGTGCTTTCCGGATATTCTTCCCGCAGGGCCTTGCGAAGAGAAGCGTCCGTGCGGTAATCCAGCGCCGAAGACGAATCGTCCAGGATCAGGATATCCGGCCTGCCGGCCAGGGCTCTGGCGATCATCAGACGCTGCCGCTGCCCGCCGGAAAGGTTCATCCCCTTCCTGTCTGCCCGGAATTCATAGCGCCCTTCAAGCTCTTCGACAAAACCGGCAGCCTGGGCGTTTTTGGCCGCTTCCTCAATTCTCTCCGTGGAAAGCCCCCGGCCAAAGGAAATATTTTCCTGTATCGTGTCCCGGAATACCAGATCGTTCTGCATGGCGATCCCGAAGCGGCTCCGGAGCTCGTCCTTGTCCCAGGCTCTGACATCCTTCCCGTCCACAAAAACGCCGCCCTCCTGCGCATCATAAAAGCGCATCAGCAGATTCAGGATGGTCGTCTTTCCCGATCCGATCGGACCGATGATTCCAAGACTCTCTCCCTTTTTCAGGGAAAAGGAGATTCCGGAAAGGCATTCCTCCCTCTCTTCTCCCTCTATCTTTCCCTCCCCATAGTGGAAGGTCACATTTTCCATACGGACAAAGCCATCTCCTGAGGGCTTCTTTGCCTCTTCCTCCGGCAGGATTCTCTGGTCGTCCTCCGTCCGGATCACCTCGGCGATCCGGTCTGCAGAGGCGGCCGCCTTGCTTAGCATGGTAAAGATCCGGTTAAGGCCCATAACTCCCATGATGATCATGTTGAAATACGTGAGAAAGGCCAGGATCACGCCGGGACGGGCCAGTCCGTTTTCCACCCGGAGAGCGCCGACATAGATGACCAGGCTGAGGCCGATATTGAGGCACAGCTGCATAAAGGGTCCCGGAAACGCCAGGATCGTGCTGGCCCTGATATCCGCATCCTGCATGGCCTTATTGGCCAGGCCGAACCGGACCGCTTCATGCTCTTCCTTGGAAAGCGCCTTCACTACCCGGATTCCCGTAATGTTTTCCCGCATGATCCGCACAAAGTCGTCCAGCCTTTTCTGGACTCTGTTGTACAGCGGGATGCCCAGCATGGAGATCCCGACGATCATCAGCAGCAGAATGGGCAGCATCACGCAGAGTATGGAGGCCAGCGCCTTATCCATGATCAGAGTGATGACGATTCCCCCGATCATAATGATGGGAGAACGCACACAGATAGTCTGGAACGCCTGGATGAAAGACTGCACATTATAGCTGTCCGTGGTCATCCGGCTGGTAAGGCTGGGCAGGCCAAAGCGGTCAAACTGGGCACCGGAAAGATGCAGCGTGCGGGTGAACAGGTCCTTCCGGATTTCATAAGATACCTGTCTGGCGTTGCCGATGGCCACCCTGTTGGCATAGATATTTACCCGCCAGGTAAGAATCGCGACAAAAAGCATCAGAAATCCGCACAACAGAATTGGCAGGACTTTCTTTTCCGGTACCAGATCATCGATCATATATTCCAGGATATAGGGCAGGATCAGACCTATGAGAGTCCCGCCCAGTTTCACAGCCATGACATAGACGATCCTTTTCCAGATCTGTCCCATATAATGAAAAATCAGCTTCATGATCCCTCCACAAAAAAAGGCTTATTGCACTATTCTACCAAAAAAAGTGCAATAAGCCAATTTATTTTTCATCACACCGATGCAACAGATTCCCTGAATACCGGTTCGCTGTCGAACAGATAATTCCCGTCGAAATCCGGGTCCCGGATCATTTCCAGGAGGTTTTCCGCCACCTTCCGTCCCAGGATTTCCTTCGGATGCGGGAAGGAAGTGAAAGGAACTCTCCCCACATGAGCCAGATAGGAATCATCGATTCCTACCACGGAAAGCTGTTTCGGTACATCGATCCCCCGGGCGAGGGCCAGCTCGATAAACTGATAAGCCACCTGGTCGTTATAGCAGACCACGCCGGTGCAGCCCTCGATCCGCCGGAAAAGATAATCCCCGATATCAGAGAGGGTTACGGTCTCCGGCGTGTCCAGCCAGAGCACAGACTTCTGCTCTGCCCGGTATCCTGCCCGGATCATCGCCGCAAGATACCCCTGGTAACGGAGAGGACCCTGGCGGTCGTCCGCCTTGAAGATCCCGGCGATCTTCCGGTGCCCTGCGTCGATCAGCACCTGCGTTGCCTTGTCCGCGATACCGGTATCATCGATCCGTACGCAGGGCGCGTCCAGCTCCCGGAAGGAGGCATTGAAAAACAGGATGGGGATCCCCCGCTTCTGGATTTCCCGGTACAGCGGGATATTCGGGTCCGGCAGTGCGCTTTTCGCCGGCTCAACGATCAGGCCGTCCACGTTATCCTTCTCCAGGATGGTTTTCAGGATGGCTTCCTCACGATACAGCCGGTTGTCGGTGAAAGTCACCTGCATGGAATAGCCGTTCTTGGTCAGGATCCTTTCGATCCCCTTCAGCGTATCCGGGAAGATATAGCTTTCGTAGAAGGTACTGACCACAGCGATGTTCATGGTGGCTTCCCGCAGTACATGGGTTCCCTTCGATGCAGAATCCTTTTTCGCCCGGGATGCCTTCTGTCCCTCTCCCTCCCCGCTGTGCACGCCATTTTCCGTATCTTCCGCTTCACCGGCAGCACTGCTGCCCGTCCGGTTCCGGCCTTGTGCATCCTGCGGATCTCCGATATAAGTTCCGCTTCCCTTTACCCGGGTCAGGATCCTCTGGTTTACCAGTTCCCCCGTGGCATGTCGGATGGTCTGGCGGGAAAGGCCGAAGTGCCGGGACAGCTCCTGCTCAGACATCAGTCTGTCGCCGGCCTGGAACGTTCCGTCAGCGATATTCTTTTTTACCCAGTCGATGACCTTCTGGTATTTCGCTCCCTGTTCCGCCATTTTATCTCCTTCCCACACTGCATTCCATTATGCAGTGTAAAAAGTACCTCTTCAGAATCCCTGCCTCAGCCAGGAGCGCGCTCCGGCCGCAGGCATCACTTGATCACCTGGAGGGACTGTCTGTCTGCGAATACTGCCACGAATACCAGGAATACCACACCCTGAATCAGCTGCAGAGCCTGGGTGGAAAGCCCCATCATGTTCAGCCCGTTGGTCAGGGTGATATACATCAGGGAACCGATGATGACGCTCAGGAATCTGGATTTCGCGCCGCCGGAGATAGGCATTCCGCCGAGCACCAGGGCGATGAGGATCTGGGTCTCCAGCTGATTTCCACCGGAAGCAGTTACAGAAAGAACCTTGATGGCGTTGATAAAGGCCGCAAAGCCCGTGATGGCGCCGGCCAGCACATAGACCAGGAATTTCGTCCGGTCAGTACGGATTCCGGCAAATTTCGCCGCCTTTTCCCCTGCGCCGATCGCCCTCAGGGAAACGCCGAATTTCGTAAAGTGGAAGGCGATGAAACCTGCCGCCAGGACGATCAGGGTGCATGTCAGCTTGATCTTGTCCGTATTCAGCTTCATCATACCCATCAGGTCGCCGCTGACCGGCGCTCCCGAGGTGAGGTACTTGATGATCCCGCGGAACAGGAACATGGTACAGATCGTGACGATGAAGGATTTGATCTTCCTGTTCACATAGAAGAAACCATTCAGCGCGCCGAAAGCCGCGCCTGCCGCGATACCGGCAGCCACAGCCAGGGGAATACTGATCTTTGAAACCACGCAGACCACAATGGAGCAGATTCCAAGAAGGGAGCCCTGGGAGAAATCCAGGCCGCCCATGGTCATGATGAAGAACACACCTGTGGAGGCGATCAGAAGCACATATACCTGGGACATGATCAACGACAGGTTCTTGACCATCCCGCCCTTCGTCAGGGTATTGAAGACCAGAAAGACAACGACCAGACCCACGGTCGGAAGGATCGAACGCAGGAGCGAGATGACAGAAAGCTTCTTCAGCTCCTCTTCTCTTGAAATATTCTTATTTTCAGCCATGAAACGTTCCTCCTTATACCATCTTCTCGATGAGACTGTTTTCGTCGAGATCCGGACTTCTGAAAAGCTCTCCGTTGATCTGACCGTCCTTCATGATCAGGATCCTGTCGCACATACCGATCAGCTCCATAAGCTCCTCCGAGATCAT
>JAFOJB010000314.1 GCA_017420455.1 Blautia sp. | reverse complement strand
TATCCAGTGAGAAGAAGGTGCTCCTCTCTGTTCCCATATCGTCGTGGAACAGGATCATGTCTGCATTGTAAACTTCCTTCGCGATCCGCATCAGTTCGATATGCCAGTCCGTAAGCTTCTCGTAGAATTCCGTCAGCTCATCCGGAGATTCCAGCAGCGCGCAGAAAGCGTCCTCAAAGCTGGTAAGGTCCGCGGTTCTCTCAAAGAGACCATTTACGATGACAAAATAACTTAACCGGTCGGGAGAAATGCGGTGTCTGAAATTCTCCTCATAGTCCTTCTTCCAGTCGATGGCGGAAAGATCCGGCCATTTGATCTCCTCTTTCCAGTTGTCGATCTCCGAAAGCGCCCGGGTTCCCGGGGTGACCATTGCGGCATGGGAAAGGGGCTCATAGGTCCACTGGATCCCGAACCAGTCCACACCACCGAAATTCCTGGCCCTGGCGTCCGGCATCACCAGCGGCTGAATAGCGTTATTGTCGATGGTCTGATTCGGCACCCACAGGGGCATCTCACCGTTCAGCATGCGGAGCATGTTTTCCTTCGGAGTAATGGGATACTGATACTTCGGAACAATGCAGTCCGGAGCTCCATAAATTCCGGGCATGCTGTATTCCCCGACAGAAGTGAGTTCCTTTTTGATCATTTCATCATATTTTGTTGTCATAACGCTGCTCCTCCTATTATTCGCAAGAATATCCTGACAAACATTGCTGCGGATGGCCATTTTGCCGTTTCTTCATATATATAGATTATAATTCTTCCTGCCCTTCCGGAAAATCCGCAAAACACAGCAAAATCCTGCCTGATGTTTCATCCAAATGATGAATTTCGATACAATTCCCTGATGTGTCATGAAAACAGTTGTGTCATGGGGACAGGTTCCCTGGCGCACACCTGACGAGTGTCGGGGGACCTGTCCCCATGACACACGCCTCTCAGGACCGGGAGCCGCTTTCCATAAAGTAGGAGATTTCCAGCTTAAGCCTTTCTTTCGGATCATCCAGATTGACGTTGATAACCTTCTGGATTCTGTCCAGCCGGTAGGAAAGGGTGCTTCTGTGGATGAACAGCTCCTTTGCCGTCCGGAGTACATTTTTTTCCAGCCGGAGATATACCTCCAGCGTATGATAAAGCTCCGCATTATTCTCCGCGTCATAGCGGCGGAGCTTTTCCAGCGCGTCCGCGCAGAGCATATCCAGAGGGATTTCCTTGCTGGCACAGTCTACCATATATTCCAGCATATAATCGTCAAAATAGAAATACCAGTACATGCTGTTGCTGATCCGGCCGAAATCCAGAGCGATCCTGGCCTGCCGGTAAGCTTTCGGGATCAGCATGAAATCCCTTACCTCCGAACTGATGCCGATCTTCAGAAGCCCCTCGCGCATCAGAACAGCCAGCCGGCTCACTGTCTCTGCGGCTGTCACATGATGATAGGAAAGATTTACCACCACCACGATCCCATTATCCATATAAAAAGCCTTTCCCGACTGGATCTGGGTTTCTATCCTGCCCAGCAGCGCGCTGGATGAAATGAGGTTGAAGGCGATCTGCTCCGATTCGATCCGGAGACAGATATACCGGTCAAAGCGGTTCCAGTGCAGATACTGCAGATAACTGACGGCCTGACGGTCGTCCATCTCATTTTTCTGCATACAGTCCTGGAGAAACTTTTCCACATCGTTCCCGATACTGAGCCAGACCAGGTGCCTGCGCCGGATAAAGAGCTCCAGTACCTTTCCAAGGTAATCGATCACATAGTAATCACCCGGCTGAATGGTATTCTGTACCTCGTCCACCAGAATCCGGCCTTCGTACCTCTCCCCGTTCCAGAGATTCCGGTAGAGAATCCGGTATCCTGTCTGGTCAGCGGGGTAAAGTACAGGTTTTTTGCTTTTCAGCCCTTTTAAATACTCTGTGTCTGTCCTGAAATCATTGATCAGGTTTACAGGGACCATCTCTTTGTTGGTCCGTTTGTCCCTCTCCCACTGCGTAGTGAAGGGCGAATGCTTCGGATCCGAGAGAATGAAGAAATTGCTGTCATGGATGAACATGGGGTTCCTGAGAACCTCCATGCTGGCCATAAGGATATCGTCCAGAGGCGTATCGCTGGCCAGAGCCATCTGCAGCTTCCAGTCCCACAGACGGTACTTCTCGATCTCATCCTGCAGATTTTCCAGAAGCGTGATCACCTCAACCCTGTTGTCCGTGACGATCACATTACTTTCCGCGGGAATTTTCTCCACGGGAGTCCTGCCGATGATGACAAAGGC
>JAFOJB010000313.1 GCA_017420455.1 Blautia sp. | reverse complement strand
TCCGATAATTCCTTTTTTTGCAAAAGGTCCGTTGTTATAATGGCATTGTAATCGACAGAAAACCAGTTTTTCCGGAGGATGCTATTATGGCAGCGAAGAAAAAATCAAATCTCAAACGCTGGATTCCCGTGTTTCTGATGGGACTGCCGGGGTTTGCCTATCTCTTCATCAACAACTATATGCCGCTCTACGGTCTGATCATCGCTTTTAAAAAGTATGATTATTCCAAAGGAATCTTCGGGAGCCCCTGGGCCGGCCTCAGTAATTTCCAGTATCTGTTCGCCACCAGGGACGCCTTCGTCATCACACGGAATACCATTCTGTATAATCTGGGCTTCATTGTCCTGGATACCGTGTTCGGAGTGGCTATCGCGATTTTCCTCAATGAGATCCGAAAAAAAGCAACCAAGAAAATCTACCAGACCTTTCTTCTTCTGCCTTACCTGATGTCCATGGTCGTGGTATCTTATCTGGCGTACGCGTTCCTGGGAGACAGGACCGGTATCATCAATGGATTCCTGAATTCCATCGGGATGAAACCGATCTCCTTCTATATGCAGTCGAAGTACTGGCCCTTCATCCTGCTCTTCGTCTATGAATGGAGAATGATCGGCTATGGTTCCATCATTTACCTGGCGACGCTGGTGGGAATCGACGGTTCCTTCTATGAAGCGGCCGAGCTGGACGGCGCCACGAAATGGCAGCAGATCACCCAGATCACTCTTCCGCTTCTGAAATCCACCATCATCATGCTTGTCACGCTGGCCATGGGGCGTATCTTCCGTTCGGACTTCGGTCTGTTCTACCAGGTACCCAGAAACCAGGGTCTCCTGTACGGAGCAACAGATACGATCGATACCTATGTATTCCGGGCTTTGATGAAGAACGGCGATATTGGCCTTTCCTCTGCAGCCGCGTTTTACCAGTCCATTGTATGCTTTATCACGATCATGGTCTTCAATGCGCTGATCCGAAGGTTCAGCAAAGAAGACGCCATGTTCTAAGGAGGTAGGAAGATGAATCGAGGACATAAGAAATTCCTGGCATTATCCCATGTGGTACTGATCATTGTTACGGTCCTGAGCATCCTGCCCTTCTATCTCCTGGTGGTCGCTTCCTTCACGGAAGAATCCTTTGCGGTAAAGAACGGCTATTCTCTGATTCCCAGCCACCTCAGCACAGATGCCTACAAGTATCTTCTGACCAAGGCAGCTCTCTTCGGAAGAGGGTATCTGATCACATTTATCGTAACATTATGCGGAACACTGGTCTGCATCATCATCACCATGGCCTTCAGCTATATGCTCTCCAGACCGGGCCTTCCGTTCAAAAGATTCTTTAATTTTTATGTCGTGTTTACCATGCTGTTCAACGGTGGTCTGGTTTCCACATATATTATGTACACACAGACCTTCCATGTGAAGAATACGCTCTTCGCGCTGATCCTTCCGAATCTGCTGACGAACGCCTTCTATATCATCATGGTGCGGAACTATTTCACCTCCAATATTCCGGAGGAGCTTCTGGAAGCAGCCCGGATCGACGGCTGCTCCGAAGTGGGAATCTTTACGAAGATCGCGTTCCCGCTGTCCAAGCCCATCATCGCCACGGTAGGCCTGATGGTAGGCGTTGCCTACTGGAATGACTGGCAGAATGGTCTCTACTATATTGACAACCAGAAGCTGTATGGAATTCAGAATATCCTGAATGCCATCAACGAAAACGCGAAATATCTGATGACCGGCGGCGGCAGCGCAGCCATGCAGATGCCGGCCAATACCTCCAGGATGGCGGCAGCCGTCATCGGCATCATTCCCATCCTGATCGTATATCCCTTCTTCCAGGACTACTTTGTAAAAGGTATTACCATGGGAGCCGTGAAGGGCTGAGATCCGGACAGTTTTGAAAAGCAGACGCATGGGGAATGTAAAAAGGCAGATGCGGACAGAATAACCAAAAGGGCTTTATAAGCGAAAGCGACAACAGCATAAAAGAAACCCGTTGACAAAGCATTTATCATCCAAAAGGCTAGAAAAGAGCCGCTGTGAAAGAGAGGTAAAACGAATGAAAAGACGAGTACTGGCAGGCCTGCTGACATGCGCGATGGGCATCAGCCTTCTGGCGGGGGCCGGAAGCGCTGCTGCAGAGGATGTCTACGACATGAACATGGAGATCATCACCTATGGATTTGATGATGTGGATCTTCAGGTAGTCGAAGACGCGGTGAATGAGATCAGTGTACCGGAGATAGGCGTAAGGGTACATTTTGTGACAGTCCCGATCAGTGAAATGATGACAAAGCTCCCTCTGCTGGCAGCATCCAATGAAAAGATGGACCTGGTCCAGTCCGGCCTTCTTTCCACTCCCAGTGTCCTGGCCAGCCAGGGACTGATCCAGTCCATGAACGGGTATCTGTCCGATGCCATGGTCGAGAAGGCAGGCAGACTGATCCATGCGGGTATGATCGGCGATGAAATCTATGCATATCCCGGAACATTGTATTCCTCAGTCCTTTCGTGTTTCCTTTATGATACTGCTCTGGCAGAGGAGTACCATATTGAGATCCCGGAGATCCTGACAACAGCCGAGGATTATGACAACTTCTTCAGCCAGATCGTGGAAAGCGGAATGCCCCAGTATGCAGTCTCCATGGGCGATGGTGTTGCTGCAGAGCTTTCCTACGGACATAACTTCGACGCCCTTGGAGATGCCACTTACATCGCCAACGGCTGTATCATGGATCCGGTAAACGGCACAACAGTTGAAAACTGGTATGCAACGGATAAATACAAAGAAACCTGCGATATGCACCGTGACTGGTTTGAAAAGGGCTATGCTCTTCCGGACTCCATCAGCAATGGCTACACTGTATTTGACTCCATGACTCAGGGACAGGTATTTGGGTTCTTCTCAAGGCTTTCTTCCGGAAGCAACCTGGCATACTGGTCAGCGCAGTGCGGCAAAGAACTTGGCGCCATTCCGCTTAATGAAGGCTGTTACTTCATGGATACAGCCGGTACGATGAATACCGCATGGAGCATCTCCACCTCCAGCGAGAATCCGCAGAAGACCGCAGATTTCCTGGAACTCATGTACAACAACCTCGAGATCACCAATCTCCTTGACCTTGGGATCGAAGGCCAGCACTACGTAACCAGAGAAGGCAGCCACATTGTGGATTATCCGGAAGGCGTTGACGCAGGATCTGTAGGATACGGACATACCATCGGAACCTATGGGGATCAGAAAGATGCTTATTTCCGTACTCCTATTACCGATGAATTTGTAGACAATATTGAAGTATGGGGCGAACACAATGAAAATACCGTGATCTCCAGCTTCATGGGATACACCTTTGACACCACCAATGTAGCATCCGAAATCACAGCTGTCATCGCTGAAATCGGAAAATACGGCCCCTCCCTCAACTGTGGGGTTGTAGATCCGGAAGACATACTTCCGACCTTCCTCGATGCCCTGGAAGCAGCCGGAATGAGCAAGATCATCGAAGAAAACCAGAAACAGCTGGATGCATGGATGGCAGCTCAGAAATAACTGATACGTTTTCCCTCTCGGGGGAGACGCGCCGGGGGACGTATTGCACGTCCCCCTTTTGCTATGCCGCCGGAGTATGATATAATTGAGTATCATGAAATGGAGTACCATTTAAATGGAGTACCATCTGAATTGAGTGTCCTCTGAATTGAGTGTCCTCTGAAATGAGTATCCTCTGAAATGAGTATTATTTGAAAGGAGATCTGATCTATGATTCTGAAAACGATCCAGCTTTATGAAAATGACCCATCTGTGACACTGACAGCCTATATTCTTGACGATTCCCCGGAAATGCTGAACGGGAAAACCCGTCCGGCTGTCCTGGTCTGCCCGGGAGGCGCTTACATGTTCTGCTCCGACAGGGAAGCCGAGCCGGTGGCGCTTTGCTTTGCTTCTATGGGGTATCATGCTTTTGTGCTCCGCTATTCCGTCTACTCCAACGGACCTGCCCCCTTCCCCTTCCCCGGAAAAACACCGGTATATGAAAAGGGAGTATTCCCGGGCCCCATGCGGGAGATCGGCATGGCAATGCTGAAGATCCGGGAGCACGCAAAGGAATGGCACGTAGACCCGGACAGGATCATCCTGAACGGCGGCTCCGCAGGCGCCAATAACTGCGCGGTCTATGCGGTTTCCTGGAACAAGCCCTTTATCTATGAGTACCTGAACGCGAAGCCGGAGGATCTGCGTCCTGCCGGAGCTGTTCTCGGTTACGGCGTCTATGACTGTTACCGGATGCAGAAGACCCTGGAAAAGTTGGGAGACCGGGGAAGAATAGAGCAGCACAAAGGCTTCTGCTACGCCGCCTTCGGATGCGCTGAACCGGATGAAAAGATGCTGGAGGAGGCAAGTCCCGTGTTTCACGTTACGAAGGATACCCCGCCCATGTTCCTCTGGACGACCCGGGAGGACGATGTGGTTCCCATGACCCAGACCCTGGTCATGGCCCTGGCGCTGGAGGAGGCAGGCGTTCCCTGCGAGACCCATATTTTTGAAAACGGAAGGCACGGGCTTTCCCTGGCAACGCAGGCAACCGCCAGCGCCAAAGAGCAGATCATGCCCGATGTCTCTCTGTGGATCGGCCTCGCCCAGACCTGGCTGCAGAAGCACTTCCCTCTGGAGCTTCCGGATAAGTGCCCGGAATGGGTGCCGCCCGCAGAGCTTTTTTGATATTGACACTTTTTTAACTTGATTCGATGGGGAATTTTGTTATAATATACGTTGCATATGAATTCCTTTAAGGAGGTGTCTTTCCCCATGGGAAAACTGAATGAAACGGCCGAGCGCAAGATCCGGGAGATCTGCGGACGGTACAAGAACGAAAAAACGCCCTTAATGATCATTCTCAGCGATATTCAGAATGAATATGGCTACATCCCTCTGGAGGTACAGGAAGTGGTTTCCCAGGAAACCGGTATCTCCGTGGCGGAAATCTACGGTGTCGTCACTTTCTATTCTTTCTTCTCCCTGACGCCGAAGGGAAAATACGTCATTGGCTGCTGCCTTGGAACTGCCTGCTATGTCAAAGGCGGACAGCAGGTTATCGACAAATTCTCTGAACTTCTGAATATTGCGCCGGGCGAGACGACAGAGGACGGTCTCTTCACACTGGACGCCCTTCGGTGTATCGGCGCCTGCGGCATCGCTCCTGCTGTAAGCATCAACGGGACGGTATATCCGAAAATGACCGCATCTCAGGTGCAGGAGGTCATTGCCAGATATCTGCTGATGGAAGAAAAAGAGAAAGGGGGGACAGCAGCATGTTAAAGACAATGGATCAGCTGAACGAACGGATCGCTTCCTGTACAGAATATGTAACCGGAAAGATCAACGGAAGCGACGGGAAACGTCACATCGTCCTTTGCGGAGGTACCGGCTGTCTCTCTAACCATTCTCAGGAAATCCGCGAAAAATTTGAAAAGCTTCTGGAAGAGAAAGGGCTTTCCGACAAGGTTACGGTCAATCAGGTCGGATGCTTCGGCTTCTGCTCCCAGGGTCCCTTCGTAAAAATCTATCCGGAAGATACCCTGTACCGGATGGTCAAAATTGAAGATGTTGAAGAAATTATTGAGACAGATATCATCGGCAGGACAGTAGTAGAACATCTTCTGTATGAAGAACCCTCTACAGGCCAGAAGGTCGCCCGGCAGGATGATATCAATTTTTATAAGAAGCAGAGAAGAGTCGCCCTGTACGCCTGCGGCGTCATCAACCCCGAAAAGATCGACGAAGCCCTTGGCATGGGTGCTTTCCAGGGCCTGAAAAGAGCCCTCTCCATGGACAGGCAGGCCGTCATCGACGAGGTTCTGTCTTCCGGCCTTCGCGGCAGAGGAGGCGCAGGCTTCCCCACAGGCCGTAAATGGCAGTTTGCCTACAACTCAGAGGGAGACGAAAAATACGTGGTCTGCAACGGTGATGAAGGAGATCCCGGCGCTTTCATGGACCGCAGTATCCTTGAAGGGAATCCTCTGGCCGTGATCGAAGGAATGATGATCGCCGGCTACGCCATCGGCGCGCAGAACGGGTATTTTTATGTCCGTGCCGAATATCCTATCGCTGTAAAACGTCTCCGCATTGCCATTGCCCAGGCAAGAGAGCTGGGGCTTCTCGGCGAACATATTCTGGGAACGGATTTCAGCTTCGACTGCCATCTGCGTCTCGGTGCCGGGGCCTTTGTCTGCGGTGAAGAGACGGCGCTTCTGAACTCCATTGAAGGGAAACGCGGCATGCCCAGACCCAGGCCTCCGTTCCCTGCTGTAAAGGGACTCTGGGGCAAGCCTACCATCATCAACAATGTAGAGACCCTGGCCTGCGTACCTTACATCCTGCGGGAAGGCGCGTCAAAATTCGCGTCAGTGGGAACGGAAAAGTCCAAGGGAACCAAGGTTTTCGCCCTGGGCGGAAAGGTCAACAACGTCGGAC
>JAFOJB010000312.1 GCA_017420455.1 Blautia sp. | reverse complement strand
GTTCAGACTGTCCAGGGCTCTTCTTCCCGCGCGGATTGCTTCGTTTACCTCTTTTTCCCTGTTATACCCTGTGATGATGTTTCCTGCCATTTTCCTTTTCCTCCTCTTATCTGCAAGATATAATCAACCATTGTTGCCGGATGACGATTCTGTTACATCGGCCAGAACTCGGTCGCCAGCAAAATCTGTCTCCTCTTCGTCGGAATAATATCTGACATGCCTTGCTGCTGTTTACTTCCTTTATAAGGATTGACAAATTTATAACATACTTTTTCTGAATAGTCAATCTTCCGGACATTAAAAATACATTAACAGTTCAGGGGCTCCCCGGCCGGGGACTGCATGTGTTTTCAAGGTGTCTGGCGTCCTGACGGACTGCAGAAGCATCTTTGTACGCAGTCAAAGGGCGGACCGTCCTGCATGCGCGAACGAATGTTCTTCTGCAGTCAGGAGGGCCGACAGACGCCGAAAACACATCAGTCCCCAGACGGTGAGACCGTGAACTGTAACTATTTCTGCATGAAAAAAAGCAGGTGCCGTGTCCGCCACTGCACCTGCCGGTTCATTATTATGATACAATATTATTCAGCCATACACCCTTTCTCACCAGGATATAACCGATGAAGCATTTGATCAGATCGGCGGCCTGAACCATGGCGTAGACAATTATGACGGACAAAGCTGTATACCTGGTCAGCGTAAAGGCAATTGCAACGCTGACACACCACATAAACACACTGTCAAAGAGAAAGGTAACTATGGTTTTCCCTCCCGAACGAAGGGTAAAGTACGCTGCATGGAGAAAGGCATTCTGGGGCATACAGATGGCCGTAATGGTGATAAACCATGACGCCAGATACTTCACCTCTTCGTTGGTATTATACAGCCTGGGAAAGAATGGCGCCACAAGAACCATGACCATGGCAACTCCTGTACAGCAAAGAACGGAGAAGGTGATCATCTTTCTGTCTGTATCCTTTGCTTTTTCCATATCCCCCGCTCCCAGAAGCTGTCCCACAATAATGGCAACAGCATCCCCGAGAGCGATAAAAACAACATTAAAAAGATTGTTGATGGTACTGGAAATATTGATGCCGGCTACCACATTCAGCCCTCTCATCGAATAGCACTGGGTAAGCATGGCCATTCCGGCTGACCAGAGAGCCTCATTCACAAGCAGGGGCGTTCCTTTGATCAGTATCTTTATCACAAGGTCTTTCGGCACCCGAAGAGTTCTGTAAAGTCCCTTTGCAAAAGGCACCTTGTCCGTGTGCGTATGTACCCAGCCGACAATGATCGCCATCTCGATATACCGGGAAAGCACGGTGGCCGCGGCCGCCCCCCGGACACCCATTACCGGAAAGCCAAGCTTTCCATAGATCAGCAGATAATTGAATACCAGATTCACCAGCACGGCTGTGATCCCGGCTTTCATGGGAAGAACGGTCTCTCCGGATTCCCTGAGAGTGCTTGCGTAGATCTGCGCCAGCATGAAAGCCGGCAGTCCCAGCAGCATGATATGAAGGTACTGTCCGCTGTAAACCAGGGTCTCCCGGGCAGCCTCGGCGGTTCCATCCCCCTTCAGGTACAGCTGGATCAGGCTCTGTCCTTTTATGAGGAACAGAAGAATCGCTCCGGCAGTCAGGATCAGCGCCAGCCAGAATTTGTATCGGGTCGTTTTCCGCACACCTTCGTGATCCTTCTGGCCAAAATACTGGGCTGTAAAGATGCCGGCGCCGGACAGTCCGCCAAACATGCAGAGATAATAGACAAACAGAAGCTGGTTTACTATCGCCGCTCCAGACATCTGTTCCGTGCCAACCCGGCCGATCATGATATTGTCCAGAAGGCTTACAAAATTGGTGATGCCATTCTGGATCATGATGGGGACAGCTACAGTAAGTATCATTTTATAAAAAGCTCTGTCACCGAAGTAACGTCTGCGGATTGAGGCACGATCTGCCATAGTGTTTCCTTTCCATAATTTTCACAGGCTCGTTGCAGTTTACAGCCTCACCGGCCGGGGACTGCATGTGTTTTCAGGGTGTCTGGTATCCGGAGGGACTGCGGGAAAATTCTTGCCCGCAGTCAAAGGGTTTCACGTCCCGCAAACGCGGACAAAGATTCTTCTGCCCGTCGGTATCGTCCATGCACTCAGCTGTTCTTCCGGGTTCCGTCCGATTTCTGACTGCCGTGTTTTTCCAATTCTCCGGTCATCTTCAGGACGACCATTGTCATGTCATCAAACTGCTCCGCATCCTTCACAAAGACACTGATATCCCGGTAAACGGCCTGAATCTGCTGCTTCGGAGAAAGATCAGACACAGGCTCCAGACAACGCCGCAGGCGTTCCTCTCCATAGAGCTTTTCATCGGAATCTGTTGCCTCCGTAATTCCATCGGTATAGAGAAAAAGAAGGTCTCCGGCGGTAAAGGAAATGCGGTTATCAAAATAAACGGTATCCTCCAGCCCTCCAAGCATCAGGCTTCTTTTATATGTACGGTGGTCCATGAATACAAAGGGCTCCCCTCTTTTTTTCAGAAGGGGCGGATTGTGTGCGGCATTGGCAAACTCCAGAACCCCCTTCCGGTAATCAAGGATACCAAGCCATACTGTCACAAACATACCCTTTTCATTGTTTTCACACAGCTGCATGTTGGCCAGAGTCAGCACCTGGGCAGGACTTTTCCCGCTCAGGACGATATTTTTGATCAGGGTTTTGGCTGTCATCATGAATAAAGCAGCCGGAACCCCTTTTCCGGAAGCATCTGCAATCATGACAGCAAGCTTATCTTCACCTACAAGAAAATAGTCAAAGAAATCGCCGCCAACCTCACGGGCTGTTGTCATAGAGCCGGAGATCGAATATATACCCTCACGGGAGGAGACCTGTCCTTCCGGAGGCAGAGCTGACAGCTGTACCTCCCGGGCAAACTCCATTTCCTGATGATTTTTAGCGGTAATTTCCGCCATCGTCGTCTTCAGCGCGTCAACGGTCGTATTGATGCCGAGGGACAGCTCCTGGAATTCAGCGTTTCCGCTCACATTGATCCGCTCGTTCAGGTCGCCCCGGCGGATCAGAGCCAGCACCTCGTTCACATCCTGGATGTTTTTCACAACATTTTTCTGTACAAGATTGGAGATCGTGAAATAAACCAGAAGGAATCCCAGGATCATGACAACCAGAAGAATCGATGCGGACTGGTTTCTTCCTGCATAGATCTCGCTTTCCGGCAGGAAGGCCAGGACAAACATTCCTCCGTTCTTGTGGATCATACACCCGCCTGGCGTTCCGTCGATGCTCATGAAAAACATCTCCTGGGACCGAAGCTTTTCAGCCTCCACTCCAAGAGAGGCCAGTGTCCGTCCCTCCAGCATTTTCCGTCCGGCCTTGCTTACAGTTCCTTTTTCTATCAGAAGTACATAGCCCTTTTCGCCGATCTTCAGACTTTCCGTGGGAATGACTTTCCGGTTTCCGGAAACCAGCTGCTTGATATCATACGCTTTTTCATTCAGCAGAAGATGTGCATTCTTCTGGTCCTGCATCGTAAGAAGCCAGAAGAGGAACGCGACCGAGGAAAAGAAGATCAGCATCATGAAAAGAAGCAGCCACTTCTGAAATGTCTTGCGGATCGGCGCAGCTTCCTGCGTCTCCCTCTTCTTTTTCCGGAGAATGAACTCCTGGACCAGCAGCGTCACATCGGTCAGCAGCACTGCCGCTGCGCTCTCCCCCATTACGTTGAGTGCAATGATATTCGAGACAACAACGGTTGAAGCGGAAATGCTTTCCATGAGTCCAATATCGGCAGGATACAGGATTGCGAGGGCGGAAACGACAAATGCCGTATGAGATATCACCCCGCAGATGGCAGCGAATGCTCCCGCAATGAGTCTTCCGGACAAAGTATGGTCATC
>JAFOJB010000311.1 GCA_017420455.1 Blautia sp. | reverse complement strand
TGTGCAAAATCTCTGCCGTAATAATTATTCACATAGTCGCCGTTTTCATTGACACGATCTACGATGAGAGAGTATCAGGTGGTGTTTGCCACGGGAAAGACTTCCACGTTCAGCCAGTCGCCGCGGACGACGCTCTGGCCTTCCTCACGGAGGGAAAACTCTGCCTGGTCCAGTGGACCGTAGGGATTGTTTATGAATAGACGCAATCCGGCTCCGGCCGCAGACCACTCAAGATCTTCCCAGTCGAAATCTTCACTGTCTTCGTCGAAATCCTCATAACAGGCCTGAACGACAAGACTGTAGACGCCTCTCTGGAAATCCCAGTCCCAGTCTATCGTACCGCTTCCATCCATACCCCAGTAATCCCAGTCATTGTCGTTATGGTGTACGCGGACAGCTTTTGCCTCCGGCGCGAAAACCTCTATGTGGAGACGCTGATTGGAAAGAAACTCCTGATCGTCTGAAGAGCCATTTACCGTTAATCTGACAGGCTTTTCCCCCTCTGCAGCCGGATCTTCCACGACAAACCAGCATTCGCTTCCCGCGCCGTTCAGGGCAAATGCGCCTGCAGCGATCCCGACCCGGTAGGTCCCAGGTCTGCTGAAAAAGCTGCTGTCAAAATGGATATTTCTGTCTTCCGGTCCATCTGTATCGTAGTCGCCGAGTTTGGTCCAGTTCCAGTCTTCGTCTACATAATGAAGATCGACATTATACCATTCGGCCTGCCGGTCTTCCAGCCTGATCCCGGTTTCCCATTCAATGGCGTCCGGTTTTTCAAAGCTGCCATCAAGATCTTCCTCCATCGAAATGACAGCCGGAATATGGATCACCGGTTCTGTCAGATAGCCGTCAGAAAGAATATTGACTCCCACGCTTTCGCCGACACGCCGGTAATCTTCGGCTTCTTCATCGTCTCCGTAATAGCCTACCGGAGTGATCCAGTACCATCCTGCAGAGCCGGAGCTCCAGTCCCACCAGTCGTATTCGCCTCTGCCGGATCTGTCGTCCGCCCAGTCCTCCTCGGGGATACCATCCTGCGTGATATATGCTTCAACGCTGTCCGCGCCGGGAGCGTAGACATAGATCCGGAAATCCTGGCAGGTAGAAACCGTATCCATGGATACTCTGGCAGAGATACCCGTTCCCTCCTGAGGTTCTGTAACGGTCAGGGTGAATTCTGTATTCCGTCCATCATAGCCGATGGCGTCATTTCCTACGGAAACTCTGTACTCTCCCGGCTCCAGGTTCAGCGTCGGTATCTTCAGCAGGGAAATGCCGTCCCAGTCTGCATGGTTGGTCCAGTCCTCCCATTCGTTTCCTTCCTCATTGACCCGCATTACGCAGACATCCGCCCAGTACCATTCCTCGATCTCGTCCGGGGAGTTGATCTCGATCCACACGAAATCTCCCCTGGTAACCGTATCCTCCAGAACATGGATGTCCGGTTCCTCCAGAGCTCCGTAAGGACTGGTGAAAGTGAGGTTCACTGTATTGGTGCAGAGCGTCCAGGGAAGGTCGTCCGGATCAAAATCTTCGTCCTCCGGATCATATTGGGCTGTGCAGACCTCGGCCAGAAGGGTGTAGTATCCTCTGCCGAAGGACATCCAGGTTTCCACATTTTCCGGATTTTCATCAGAAAGCCACTCATCCCAGCAGGAATCCCTGTCATTATAGAGACGCACTGCAGTCGCGCCGGGGGCAGTGATCGTGATCCTGACATCGGTACTGGATTCATAGGTCTGATAGGCGTTTTTTGTCCCGTTGATCTTGAGGGTTCCGCCTGGCTGCAGGGTGTTTACAATAATGTTCTTTTCAGAGGAACCGGTGTCCATTCCGGTTTTATCTGCGCAGACCTGGAGTGTATAGACTCCCGCGGGCAGATTGTCCAGATCATAGTTTCCTGAGACACGGACTCCTTCTGCCTCCTCAAACGTAAAGTGGACGGTTTCGCCTGGCGCAGGCGCGTCGATGTTCATATCTGCGACAAACCTCCAGCCGTTTTCGGAATCGTGATGGAGGTTTACATAGTACCAGTCCGCAGCGGTATCCGGATCCGCGCTGTTTCTGATATCGCCGCTGATGGCGTCCGATGTCCCGATCCTGCCGGATACATTCTGCAATTCCGGATCCGCAAGCCGGCCGTTCGAGGTGATTTCAACATAATAGTGCTCAGATTCCTGGCCGGTTTCATCACCTTCATGCTCATAGGCGACGGCAAAGATCTCGATCTCCATCGCATGGTCGAAGCCGAAATCTGCCTCAACATAATCTCCTTCGTCGCCGTCCCAGTCGTATTCTTCTCCGTACTCATAAATGAAAATGTCGATTCCCGCTGCTCCGGGAGCCTCTGCGGTAATGTGGATGGTCTCGTGGGTCTGTACAGAGTAGCTGCCGTCACTGTCCGGGGTGATGGATAGTGTTACTTCCGGCGTGGCTGCTGCAAAGGCGATCGACCTGAAGGACAACAGCAGCAGGATGCCTGCCAGAAATGGAAGGATCCGCCGGATCAGAGAATTGATCTGCTTTTTCATTTTGTACCTCCTTCTTGGATGCGTGGACCGAAATCGAAGCGGCCCGGTCCGTAAATAGAAATGTGTCTGCTGCAGGAGCGGCGTTTGAACCCGGAATCCCGGCCGACTGCCGATATACTGTTATTATAGTATGGAAGGAGGTATGTTGTGGTGTACCATTCAGAAGACTTTTTATGCCGTTTTCCTCAGGAGAATTGCAACCTTTTCTATCTTATGGTATCGTGAAATCTGATTTTACAGGAGTTTTTTTCGTTTCCTGCAGGATAAGATATCAGGCCTCTTATGGACGGGGACGGCAGGGGCAGCGGACATCGGGCGGCAGGTGGGGGTTATCAGTCAGAAGGGAGGGCTTGCAGTTGGAAAAAGAGGCGAAAAAAACAGTAAGCACGAGCAGGCTTCTGTCCAGTATACGCGGGGCAGCGAGTTCAAAAGAGGCAGTATCTTACCACGAAACAAATCCGGAACCGCAGCTGAAGGATGTTCTATATGCTCTTCTTCAGAAAAACGGGTTTCAGCCAAAGGATATCATCCTGGAGAGCGGAATCGAACGATCTTACTTTTATCACATCATCAGCGGCAACAAAAAACCAAGCCGCAACATGATGCTCCGGATCGGTTTCTGCGCCAGGGCGAATCCGGATGAGATGAACCATCTGCTGCGGCTTGGAGACCTTCCCTGCCTGTATCCGAAAATCCGCAGGGACGCTCTGCTTTTGTACGCTTTTTCACATAAGCTTTCTATGGCACAGGCAAACAATCTTTTGAACCGGGAAAACGAAGCTCCCTTGTATCGGGAAGAAAAGCATGAATGACAGGAAAATGGCAGCAGGGGAGAGGAATCTGGAAAACGATGTATTTCTTGCAGTGTATGCTTCAGACTCCTGCAGAAAATACAGGCTTCTTTCTACCCTGAAAGCGGAC
>JAFOJB010000310.1 GCA_017420455.1 Blautia sp. | reverse complement strand
CAGATGCCGGTGATGGACGGAACGCAGCTGCTGCCTTATCTTGCCGGCCACTATCCCGATCTTCCCCTGATCGTCATCAGCGGCTACCGGGACTTTGATTATATCAAACACGCCCTCTCTGCCAACGCCGTGGACTATGTCCTGTAGCCCTTCAGCAGAGAGGATATCCAGAAATGCCTGAAGAATGCCATTTCCCGTCTTCAGGACCGCAGTGAAGTGGAAAGCCGGCTGCTGAATTCCCAGGAGGAAAAAGAAGCCGCCCTCTATGAATATGATATCCAGGTACTGCAGAATCTGATCCTGGGCTATCATACAGAGAAGGCGACCCTTTCCTCTCAGAAGCTGATGTTTATCAACCAGGCCCACCGTTCGGCCCTGTTCACTGCATATTTTGAGAAAACGCCGGAGGACGGGCTCATCCGGAATTTCTCGGAGACCCGGCAGATGGGGGATCTCCTGATCGTCATCCCGGATCCAAATGACCGCCAGACCCTGTTTCTTCTCCTGTTCCTTCCCGGCGACAATGTCCTCTCGGCGCAGCCGTACCTCAGGAAAACTGCCGAGGAGCTTGTCTCCTTCCTGGAGCACCAGGGTTATCCCTGTCTTCTGGGCATCAGCAGTGTCCACAGCGATCTTTCCCAGCTGAAGGATGCCTTCCTGGAATCCACGGGAGCCCTGAACCGTCAGCCGGTCTCCTCCGCCTTTCTGCCGGGAGTCTATGAGAACCAGGATACAGAGCAGCGGCTCATCCACTGGGACCGGCAGGACGAATTTCTCTTCCGCATCGAATCCGGAAGCAGTGAAGAGACGGCTGTTCTCACCGATCTTCTGTTTCAGTATTACGAAAGCGTTCCGGACTTCACTCTGGCAGACGCCAAATATCACTGCTACCTTCTGTCCGTAGAATGCCGCAGGCTTCTCAGCGATTACCTGAACCAGCCGGACGCCAGGAACGATTCCGAAAGCATGCAGAATGTCACCCGCCATATTTTCCGGATCGCGGAGCTGAAGAAATATTACCGCCAGTTCTTCCTGAATCTGGCCGGCCTCATGAAAGAGCAGACCGTCTATTCCCAGGAGGATGTGATCGAGAATATCCGGATCTACATGGAGCGGAATTACCAGAAGGATCTGACCCAGGAGTTCATCTCCTGTCTCTTCTATATCAACCGAAGCTACCTGAGCACCCTCTTTAAGGCCAGGACAGGGGAAAAGTTCGTGGATTACCTGAACAATATCCGCATCGAAAAGGCCAAGGAGCTTCTCTCCGGCTCAGACCGCAGGATGTACCAGATCGCAAAGTCAGTAGGGTACGACAATGTAAAGTATTTCTTCCGGATTTTCAAAAAGAAGACCGGAATGACCCCGGAGCAGTTCCGTGCGGAGGTTCCTCTGCAGACAGATTCAGGAAGCTGTCTGTAAATAGTGCCTTAGGCACTGTACACAAATAACTTCCGAATTCTGCTTGCCCAAATCTAAATCTGACTGCGTTGTTGTCAGTCAGCGATGCCCGCATCGCTTCCTTCCGCCGCCTTGCAGATTTGAATTTGTTCTGCGCAGCTTTCGGAAGTTATTTGTGTACAGTGCCTTACCGGTCTGTATCCATGATCTCCCGGTAATATTTCTGCAGCACATAGAAGGCGGGCTTGCGGT
>JAFOJB010000309.1 GCA_017420455.1 Blautia sp. | reverse complement strand
TTTTCTCAAAGCTCCTGCTTTGTGAGAAAAGGAACCGTCCACTTTTCTCAAAACTTCTATTCTCTTCAATTATATATGGTCCGTCAGGGTCTTTCAATGGGCTTTCCGCCTGTCCGGAAAAAAGTGAGAAAAGGGGACGGTTCCTTTTTCTCACCGGCGTAAAAAAACAAAGACGCCTCTTGCAGTCAGCAGGGAAATGGTTTAATATAGCAGAAAGAAAAAACAACCTGTTTTTACGAGAGGAGCATATTATGGAAAAGAAAAACATCGACTGGGGAAATCTTGGATTCGGCTACATCAAGACAGACTACCGTTATGTTTCCCTGTACAAGGACGGTGCCTGGGATGAGGGTACTCTGACCACGGATTCCAATATCGTCCTGAATGAGTGTGCCGGCGTCCTTCAGTATGCGCAGACTGTATTTGAGGGTCTGAAGGCTTATACGACAGAGGATGGAAAGATCGTCACATTCCGCCCGGACCTGAACGGAGAGCGTCTGGAGAATTCTGCCGCACGTCTGGAAATGCCCGTTTTCCCGAAGGAACGCTTCGTCGACGCAGTCGTAGAGACCGTCAAGGCAAATGCAGCTTTTGTTCCGCCCTACGGCTCCGGCGCGACCCTTTATATCCGTCCCTATATGTTCGGTTCCAATCCGGTAATCGGCGTAAAACCGGCGGATGAATACCAGTTCCGTATTCTGACCACACCCGTTGGTCCCTATTTCAAGGGCGGCGCAAAGCCTCTTACCATCCGTGTCAGCGATTTCGACCGTGCCGCGCCTCATGGCACCGGCCACATCAAGGCAGGCCTGAACTACGCCATGAGCCTTCATGCCATCGTAGACGCCCACAAGCAGGGCTATGATGAGAATATGTACCTGGATTCCGCTACCCGTACCAAGGTAGAGGAGACCGGCGGCGCCAACTTCCTGTTTGTCACAAAGGACGGAAAGGTCGTCACTCCGAAGTCCGATACCATTCTTCCTTCCATCACCAGAAGGTCTCTGATCTATGTGGCTCAGAAATATCTTGGCCTGGAAGCCGAGGAGCGGGAGATCACTCTGGAAGAGGTAAAGGATTTCGCGGAATGCGGACTCTGCGGCACTGCGGCTGTCATCTCTCCTGTCGGAAAGATCGTAGACCACGGCAAGGAGATCTGCTTCCCCAGCGGCATGACAAAGATGGGGCCTGTCACAAAGAAGCTGTATGATACCCTGACCGGCATCCAGATGGGACGCATCGAAGCTCCCGAAGGATGGATCAAGGTGATCGAATAATCCCGAATATGCAAAAAGCTGCGGAAGCCTCCCCCGGGAGGCGCCGCAGCTTTTTTTGTCGGGGTAATCATAATATAATAGAAGAAAAAAAGGTATAATAAGCTAACGCCAGCGCAGTCGCTTCCTCCTTGGAAACAGAATAAAATGTACCATAAATTCTCAAATAGCGAGAATCAATTGCTTCCCCCTGAGTATTAACTATAGATTTCATGGAGATTACTCCTTTCGTATCCCGGCTCTTCAAATATTACTCCGAAAAGCCGGGATAAATCAAATTCCAAGCAGGGTAATTAAATAAACCCAAGTGTATAAGGTGCTAATGCAGGGCAAAGATACCCTATAATTGCTGCGCTGATAATTGCAATACATGTGGTAGCTATCTCTTTCTTATTCTTTTCCAGAAATGAAGCAAATGCATACTCCGGGGAGTATTCTATATGATCAGTCCTCACCGCTGAATATCGCTTGACCTTGAGTGGTTAGTTTGGTCTGATCCTTACAGTACGGGTTATATCAGCGATCGCTCAAAAACTTTATTCGTTCAAAATAAGCTTCTTTTGTAGGATAACCATCCCAAACACACCATGTGCAAGAGTTTGCAGGATTTTTGAGAGGTATAAAAGTCACCTGAATATCCTGTAACCTTTCATATTCTCCATAGGGCGTAAACCACAAACAAATAGTGTTATTAAATTCCGCCTCAGCCTTTCTGACCATGGGAAGATCATCACGAACCTTCTGGAATAACGGAAAACTTCTATCCTCCCAGTAATATACATCACGCCCATCCTCTGACATACATTTTTTTAAATCTACAGGTGCTATTGGGCTTTTATATCTCATATAACCTATATGAGCATTTTCAATTTTGACTTCCTCCAGATTTCCATTCTTTAAAGTAATTAATACACCTAAGCCTTTCGATTTGCTCCCGTTGCTTATGGCCGTAATATTGCTCTCTTTACCGTTTTCATTTGGTGTTAATACAAAATCACTTATTCGAAGAGAAGGTAAGCTTTCTTTATTTGTGACCTCCTTCCCAGAAAAGTATAAACAATGTTCTTCCGGAGAATCCGTTTCACTCATTTCTTCACTGCAATCGAAGAAATCCACTTCGTAGTATATCTGTTGCCGGTTCATCATAAAGATATGTTCTGAGTTTTCCAGAAAAAGGGGTGGATCAGTTTGGGATTCCTTAAGAATCCTTTCAAATAATCCGTAATCGATTACCTTTTTTTTCCAGCTCCTTTTATTACTTCTCCTCTCCTTGGATAATCCAGGGATTCCCCCAATATTCAGCCATGCATCGATACCTTCCGTCTTATTCAAAAGGTTTAAATAGATATATTCACTGTCGAAGCAACCCATAACAACTATATCAGTATTTAAAGCACCTGACAGTGGCATATATAGATTACTGATCGATTGAGGGCTTGAAAATTCGAAATAATCAGAAGCCACAGAGAACCATTCACTTCCAAAATCACAAATTTTCAAAACATGTACAGCCTCATCTTCCTTGTCGGTAAGATGATACCCTTTATCTTCGAGTTCAATTAAGAAAGCTTTCTCTATGTCTTCAATTGATAATTCTGGCGTTTTCTTTATATGTATATTGGTAAAAAATATTCCCATCGGCAGCCTCCC
>JAFOJB010000308.1 GCA_017420455.1 Blautia sp. | reverse complement strand
TGTAGCCGGGGCAGAATAGGGAGAATCCAGATAGTTTTCCTGGATCAGAAGAGTGCTGAGGATCTCGCACTGCTTCCTTACATGACCACTCCGGTTGGCAATTGTCCTGTCCGCGTAATTCGTAATGACTGCTCTCAGAACGATCACACTGGGTACAATGCCCATGATGACAAGAATGATCATGATCCGGAAGCGAAGGCTTTTTAAAAAGCCGCCTTTTCTTTTCTTCATATTCTCTGTCAGATCGCCTTCGCAGCTTTCAGCTCCTCGATCTCTGCATCGGAAAGACCCAGCAGTCCTTTATAGATCTCCTCATTGCTGCCGCCGAGAGCGGGACTGCATTTGAAATCGATATGGTTTTCGGAAAGACGAGGTGCGAAGCCCGGAAGCTTTACCTTTCCTCTCTGAGGATGCTCAATTTCTACGATCATGCCTCTCTTCTCATACTGGGGATCATTCGTGATGTCCGCGCAGTCCAGAAGCGCGCCGGCGGGCACATCTGCCTTGCACAGAAGGTCCATGGCCTCAAATTTATCGTGCTCCTTCAGCCAGTCCTTGATGGCGTTGTCGCAGATATCCCGGTTTTTGAACCGTTCCCTGGGCGTCGCCATCTGCGGGCAGGCGTCCTGCTTCAGATCGGGCCGGCCGATGACATCGCACAGGTTGTCCCACTGTTTGCTGCCGGGATGACGGCTGCAGTAGATGTGCACATAATCGTTGGGGCCGAAGGGCTTGCAGGGATAGGTATCGGAGGGAGCCACATCCTCCAGAGGCATGCCGTTTCCTACCCGGCGGTTCGGTTTTCCGTTGGCATAGTAGGGCTCCCACTGGGAACGGGAAAGACCGATCATGAAATCCTGCATGGCGATGTCGACTCTCTGGCCGATGCCTTCTCTCTCCCTCTGAAGAAGGGCAGCGATGATGGCCATGGCCAGGGCTGTGCCGGTACCGGAATCCGCCACGGAGATACCAGCCTTCATGGGCTGCTCCGGAAGGCCGCTGGCCGATACCATCACGCCGGTATGGGTAGCGATCGGATCGAAGGCCGGATAGTCCCTGTAGGGGCCGTCCACCGCGAAGCCCTTCAGACTCGCGTAGATGATCTTCGGGTTAATTTCCCTGCAGGCTTCATAGGAAAGACCCAGGCGGTCCATGGAACCCGGTCCCATGTTTTCAACCACTACATCGCATTTTTCCAGAAGCTTTTTCAGAAGCGCAAGGCCCTCCGGCTTCTTGGCGTTGCAGGTGATGGACTTTTTGTTCATGTTCATGGTGAGGAAGCCATAGGTGTCGACCCCTGGATTCTCCTGGGAATATCTTCCCAGCTCCCCGGCTACCGGCCGTTCCACCTTCAGCACCTCCGCGCCGAACCATGCCAGCGTCTCTGTGCAGACCGTGCCGGATTCAAACTGTGTCATATCAAGAACTCTGTATCCTGTAAGTGGTCCTTTTCCCATTTTATTCTCCTCTTCTTCATAAGACTATACTGTCATGCAATGCTGCAGGATGACGATTCTGCTTCTGGCTGTCGTGCAATGCTGCAGGATGACGATTCTGCTTCTGGCTGCCATGCGATGAATCAGGCAGTACCCTGCCGCAGGATTTACCTGGCTTCCCTGGCTTCCTTCATGGGGATCACCCGTTTTTCGATGAAATCCTCCACCAGCCCTGTCATGGTCTCGGCGCTCCATTTCCGGGGATCCACCGGATCCGCGTTGAAGGTGAGGACCGGAATGCCGGCATCCTCCAGCGTCTTCCTGATAAAATAGCTGCCCTCCACGGCCTGCATGCAGTTCTCCGGCACCATGTAGACGACGCCGTCGATATCATTCTGGCGGGCCTGCTGCAGGTACCACTGGCTGTTCCAGGGAGGCATATGGAGGAAATCCTCCATACCGATATATCTTGCCGCCAGCGCCCGGAGGGGATCCTTCTCCACATGATGGCGGATGTAGGCGTCAGCGCCCATGGCCAGGTACATGGACCACATGAACACCGCGCCGTACTTCTGTTCGAATCTCTGGTAGAAGCCGAAGTCGTGCCAGATTCCCCGTCCGATCCACATGAGACGGTATTTTTCGTTGGGCACTGCAGCCTCTCCTCTGTCGGCCAGCGCCTTGATCTCCTCGTACAGGCCTTTTGCGTGGCCTGCCGCCCACTCCGTTCCACGCTGCCACTGGGCCTGCATCACGGCGTTGATGGTATCCACCACCGTAACCGGCACGGGATGGCAGGAAGCGATGAGATCCCGGATCTTTTTGTACCAGCCCTCCTGCTCATTGATCAGGTTCATTACCCGCTCCAGCTCGTTGATGTCAAACATTTTCCCTGTCTTCATCTCCAGGAAACGGATCAGTTCCTTCAGCTCCTCCACGGCTGTATCCAGACGGTCCGTATCGTACAGCTCCTCCCAGTCGTCGGGAGCCATCTCGAACCACTTCAGCGGAACCTTTCTGGGCACCGTGTTCTCTATGGCATAAAAGCTCGCGCCGTGGTTCCGGGCAAACAGCTCGAAGATCTTGCTCTGGCAGTCACAGGTAAGACGGGTGATCGCCAGGGTAGGATCGGGAAGCCCTCCCCAGGGTCCCATGGGATTCCCCTCCGCGTCCACCTTGTGATCGTCCGGATCCAGGCTCTCCGCAAAGGCTGTGGCGCAGTAGCTGCAAAGATCGTCCCTGTAGCCGGCGTCCCGGAGGAGGCCGAAGTATTTCCTGGTCATCCTCTTTGCCCCGCAGATGGCGGCCCACCACTGGTTCACCACAAAGGGAATATCCATGGCCCGCAGGATCTCCATGGGAACATCCGCGTTAAGATATCCAAAATCCTCGCCTGCCTCCACTCTCTTTTTCAGCCCCGCGAACCACTCCTTCTGGTACGCGCTGGCAATGGAGGTGGCCTTCAGCTTCTTCACTACGCCGGATCTTGAAGCACCCTCTGCCATCTCAATGCGCCTCCTTTCCCGTAATTTCGTTTTTCAGCATTTCTGAAAAGGCCTGTATTTTCTCCGGGAAATCCGGATTCGCGGATACCGGATAGGACATCTTCGCGAAGTTTACCGTCCTGATCCCTCTCTCCTCCAGGCTCTTCTTCTGGCTGGGATAATCCCAGCTGGCAGCCTCTTCATAGCGGTTTGTATAGAAAATGACCGCCTGCGCTCCTGTTCTTTCCACCCAGCGGTCCAGAGCCTCCACCCTCTGGCTCACGAAGGCCTTCTTGCTGCTGAATTCCCGCAGCATATAGCAGTCCACAATGGCACGGACCGGCGTATAGGCCATGTTGTAATCTCTGTCAAAGAAACGGTCTCCCCAGTTGTGATCCTCTCCTACAATGACAAGGCCCGTATCCTCAATCCTTTCATACACGGAAAGATCCTCCTGGTCGCTCCCGGTAAAGAAAACTCTGGGGCCATCCAGAACCGGCCATTCTGCGGCGTCTGCCGCTACCTCGCCGACCAGCCGGGTATGCTCCTGCCTCTCCATGAAGAAAGCGCTTCCGATGATCACCAGGGCTTCACATCCGCTGACGCGTACCTCTTTACCGGTCCTGAGAGCGCTGATCCTGCGTAGAGCCTGCCGATCCGCATTGCAGATTTCCGCGGCCCTGCGGATCTCCTCATCGGATATGCTCCGCCCCGCCCAGCTTTCCACTGCCTCTTTAAACAGTCCGATGGTATGCTCATTTCTCACCTGATGAAGACGGTTCCGGGTAAAGAGCCAGTCGATGAACTCTACCGGGGGCACATGCTTCTCCGGCTCCACACGGTGCATCTCCCGAAGATACAGGAAGATACGGATCACCACATCCGTACTGTTGGAGATGACCAGGTGGTCGATCTGGTCATAACAGGTGCCGTCCACGATTTTTTCAAACTGGGAACGGACTACCGGGTCAAAGGCATATTCCAGATACCTGTCCGTTTCCTTAAGGGGTTTTTCCGGATCTGCATAGATCCGGACAGGAAGCATCCCGGCCGCGATGATCAGCTCATCCGGCACATCGCACCCCAGCTCGCCAATTACCTTCCCTCCGGAAGAACGAAAGGCACTGGCCGCATCCTCCCGGTGTGTATACGCTTCCAGAAGAGCCTGAAACGCAGGGTTCTTTCTTGCGCACTCTCTGATTCCCATATACCTACCTCCTGTTTTTCAGAATCAAAACACACATGCTTCCAGTGCAGAAGGATGTCTTTCTGCACTGGAAGCATACATCTGCACAGACATTGTCAAAAGTACATTATCCCCCAATCTGGGCGGTAAGGCCGTATTTCTCCACCAGTTCCTTAAGCTCCAGCATATACTCCTCTGTGGGAATCTCGATCGACCAGTTAATATCCTTTCCCAGACTCTCATTCTTGGATTCTCCCAGGCGATGGTAGGGAAGCAGACAGACTCTGACATCCTCTCCCAGTTCTTCCCGGACAAACTTCGCCGTCGCGGCGATATTCACCTTGTCGTCGTTGTATCCTGTGATACAGGGGACCCTGGCCCAGATGGGCACCTTCAGGTCATGATAAATGTGCCTGATGTTCTCCAGGATCGTTTCATTCGGCACTCCGGTATACTCCCGATGCTTCCTGCTGTCCATGTGCTTCAGATCACAGAGAGCCAGATCCACATGGGGGAATACACGGTCGATCACCTGACGGGAAGCAAAGCAGCTGCTTTCCACGGCAGTATGGAGCCCCTCCTCCCTGGCCGCCATCAGAAGATTCTCCGAGAAATCCGGACAGAAGAGCATTTCTCCGCCGGACAGCGTCATTCCTCCGCCGGAGGATTTCATAAACAGCTTGTCCTTCAGCACTCTGTTTAATACGGTCTCTACGCTCATCTCCTCCCCGGCCATCTCCCGGGCTTCATTGAGACAGGCATCCACACACTGTCCGCAGTCCCTGCAAAGGCTCCTGTCCGTAAAGGCGTATACCTTCCCGTCCTTCTCTTTTATGGAAATGGCATGGTTCGGGCATTTCGGAATGCATCTGCCGCAGGCTGTGCATTTGTCCTTAAAGCACAGAAGCTGCGGTTTCGACAGATTTGACTCCGGATTTGCGCACCAGACGCAGCGAAGAGGGCATCCCTTCACAAACACTGTCACACGGATCCCCGGGCCGTCGTGGATACTGTATGACTGGATATTGAAAACGGCAGCGGAAACGCTCCGGTCAGCAGCCATAGTCTTATCTCCTTCCTCTTTTTGCTTATCTTTTATTCTACACGCATAAATGCAAATTGGAAAGACCTCTTTTTTGATTCTTTCCTCTTAATTACCGGGAACTGTAATACCCAGAAACCGCCTGGACCAAAAAGTCCAGGCGGTTTCTTTCGTGAGGGGAACAGGCCGGCTTCCCGGTCTGTCCGCATTATGAACTGATCATAATCCGACGCTGATCAGCGGAGTAGCGCAGAACAAAGCGGTGCAGACCATCAGGCACACAGCGATGATGAGCATCTTTGTAAAGAGCTTGTTGGATACTTCTGCCGGAGCACCGATCAGAGCAGCTGCGCCGCCTGTGGAAACCGGGCTGAAGGAGGTAACGCCGACGCCCATCTGGATGGCAACGATGATCGCCGCCACGGGAAGTCCGGCTGCTCCTGCAAGCGCCGGAGCCATGGTAAAGAGCATGGGCTGTACTGTACTTGCGGAGGTAACGAAGGACAGCGCGGAGCCGATCAGAGAAAGCGCGGGAGCAATAAAGTTCCCCGGCAGGTTCTGGAGCAGATCTCCCAGCGTCTTCACTACGCCGAAGGTGTTTGCCAGCGTACAATACATTCCCATACCGGTAATCAGAAGGATCATATTCCAGTTGACATATTTTCCAAAGGTTTCCTTGATGCTGGCGCCGCCAAGGATGGCTACCAGGCTGATTCCGATGATGGAGGTTACAGGGATGGAGAGGTTGCTGCTCATCCATTTGCAGACCGGGTTCGGCAGGAACTGGTTGATGATACTCGGAACCAGAAGCAGACCGATGCAGGTGAAGATGATGATCAGCGTAGATTTCTGCTGTCCGTTGAAATCCTCGGGCTTGTTCATGAAATCCTTTGCGCCGTTTTCATCAACTCTCCATGCTCTGGTGATCAGGAACATTACAAGAAGGAATACCAGAGACAGGCAGGCATAGTATACGCAGACCCGGACCTGCATTTCCATACCGTTCATCCCCTCGATGGCATTCTCGTACATACCGGTAAGAAGAGCGCCGTTCGAGGTCCAGGGAAGGAACGCGCCAAGGAAGGAACCGCTCCACAGGGCTACCGGGACAATAAGCGGGGTAACGCCTGCTGCCACGCAGAGTCCCCATGCCAGAGGAGCAACGATAAAGGTGTTCATGGTACCGGCGCCGGCCGCCGCTACTGCCGCCGCCATCACATAAACCGCGATGGGCAGAGCCCAGCGGGCATTCCGGAATGCATAGGCGATCTTCTTGCCAAGGACCTCCAGGGTTCCGTTGGCCTGGGCAAAGGCATAGAAGATAACCGGCATGGAATAATTCCAGAACAGCGTTATGGGAAACGACCTGATGAAAGAAGCGGAAGTGTTGTTCGCCGGAATTGCGGCTGCGGTATCTGTGGCAGGAATGGGACCGTGTCCAAAGATCCAGGTAAGGATAAAGCCGAAACCGATGGCTACGATACCGGCGTTGATCTTGAACTTCTGCGCAATGACCACTGCCAGGATAAAGCCGATGAAGAAAATGATAACTGTAGACATATATTGCGATCCTCCTCAATAGATTATGCTTTCTCCGGGCGGCCGGATACCGCCCGGAAAACCTTTTCTATTATATCATCAGTGTTTTTTTAACGAAATGGTCAGCAATGCCAGAAAAAAACCGAATTAATGTGCAATATGACCATAACGGATCACAGGAGCCCGGGATCAGTTGAGCATATTCTCTGTACGGGCGATGAGTTCGTTCTGAACAGCCGGAGTCAGGAGGGTGAAATACGTGCTGTAGCCGGCAACCCGGACCACCAGATCCTTATATTCCTGCGGCTTCTCCTGCGCCTTCTTCAGAGTGGCGTTGTCTACCACGTTGAACTGGATATGCTTTCCGCCGTTCATCATATAGGTTTTGATGAGGGCCCCCAGCTTCTCAAGATCCGCATCCGTCTTCAGCGCGGAGGGATGGATCTTCATATTCAGCAGCATGGCGTTGAAGGAATCCTGGTTGATCTTCATTGCACTGGAAAGCGAGGCTGTCGGACCATTGGTATCCGTCCCCTGTGCGGGAGAGACCACGCCGTCCGGCAGGGTCTGTCCGCAGCATCTTCCATCCGGGGTAGCACAGGTGTAGCCGCCTCCCGGAGCATGCGCGGTGATGGAAATCCCGGTGGGACGCGGCGGCTCACCGTAAATGGTGGTGAAGGTCTTCGCGCTGTCTACCCAGAACTGATAGAAATCTGCCGCGATATCATCTACCAGATCGATGCCGTTTCCGAACTTCGGAGCATCCTCGCAGATCTTATGAAGCTCCTCATAACCTTCCCAGTTGGCCTCGATGGCGTTAAACATCTCCTCCATGGTGGCAAGATGTTTTTCAAATACCACATACTTGATGGCTGCCATGGAATTAACCACGCTGATCATTCCTACCGGATTCAGAAGGGAAGCGTTCTCATAGGGCATCTTCCTGTTGGCGATATCCCTGCCGCATCTGATGCCGTCATAGGCGAAGGCGGAATGCACCACGTCGTTGTTGATCTCCCTGGTCACCCGGCAGAGGATATTGTGCTCCTCATTGTACATGCCCATGAAGTAATACAGCTGTTCCTTGAAAGCCTTCTCGAAATCCTCGTAGGTCCTGAAATCCTTCATCTCTCCGGTCTTCGGTCCCAGCTGCTCTCCGGTTTCCCGCATCACGCCGTTGTGCATCACGATATCCAGTACCTTCGGCACGATGAACATGCCCAGGGCGTTGATCCTGGATCTTCCCGGCAGGTTCAGGTCAAGGCATCCTGCAAGGGCGTAATCCCTGGCCTCCTCCAGTGGAACCCCCTGTTCCACCAGGCCGTTGATGTAGCTCTTGTCCGATACGAAGGCCGGCATTCCAAGTCCTGTCTTCACCAGCTTCAGGGCTTCCATCATCAGTTCCTTCGGGGTATCCTCCGTGACACGCAGGGTGATGGTGAACTGAGGGGTACGTACCTCGTAGGCTGCCCTGATCACCAGGTAGGACAGCTCATTGGAGGCGTCCTTTCCCTCCCTGTCGACGCCGCCGATCAGGAAATTGTGCCATCTGGCCATGCCTGCCCATTTATCACGCTGCTTTGCGTTTCCGGAAACAAAGTTAAACTGCATGATCTTGATCCGGAGGCACTCGATCAGCTCCAGCACCTCGTCGTCGGTGATCTTTCCGGCATCGATATCCCTGCGGTAGTAAGGATACATATACTGGTCGAACCTTCCTCCCGGGACGGTTCCGTGGGTGATCATCATCCAGTAGAACCAGAAGGCCTGGATGGCGTCCCGGAAATCCCTTGCGCCGTTTTCCGCCAGGCTGTGGCAGGTATCTGCCATGCGAAGAAGCTCCTGCTTCCTGGTCTCGTCCTTTGTCTCCTCCGCCTTCTTCGTGCAGGCATCGCCATAGCGGTGATACATTCTCTGCATGGCCTCCAGGGCGATGATGCAGGCCTTCAGGTAATCTGCCTTGTCGAAGGAGTCGTTGTCCACATAGCGCAGCTTGTGCAGCTCTTCCTTTGCCTCATCTACTCTGGCCTTGATCCCCTCATCGATGATCTTCTTGTAATCCGGTACGAAGAAGGAAAGACCGATTCCCAGGCCCCAGCCAAAGCCGGCGCCGCCTGAACCGCGTCCCTTCACCTTGCTGGTCCAGGGCGGGCAGAGGATGCCGGAGCGGATAAAGGGCCACAGATGATCATCGTCGTAGAAACGTCCCTGCCATTCATACATCTGGCGGCTCTGTCCGTCCCAGAAGGAATCCAGATCCCTCAGTGTCTTCCTGTCCTCGTCGGTAATGGTATAACGCCCTCCCTCGAGGATGCTGTCCAGGTCATCATCGTCCCAGAAGGGTCCCCAGCAGGACGCCTCCAGACCCATGGGCCTGCTGGCGACGTTTCCGCAGATCAGTTCATCGTCGTCAATGTAGATGGTTCGGTTGTCCAGGTAATGGGCTGTCGCCTTTGCCCGGCGGAGAATGGAGGGAAGGCCCTCGTTCTGACGCCAGGACTCGATGACCAGCTTCGGTTTTTCCGCGCAGAAGGGAAAGGAATCCACCTTCAGCGCCGCCTGCATACGTTTGATTCTCTCAGTAGGCATATCGTTCCTCCTTTATTTTTTATTCATGGTCTTAATGATTTTTCTGCGCCGCGGTACTCCGGATTTACAGGGTCTGCTGGGTGCGCTCGATGACCTCGTCCTGCATCGCGCGGGTCAGCTGTACAAAGTAGCAGCTGTAGCCGGCCACCCGGACCACCAGATCGCGGTATTTCTTCGGATCGTCCTGGGCCGCCCGGAGCGTCTTGTTGTCCACCACGTTGAACTGAATATGCTTTCCGCCGTTGGTCAGGTAAGCCCTTATCATGGCTCCGAGCTTCACAAGGTCCTCCTCTGTCTTCAGGGAAGCCGGGGAGAATTTCATGTTCAGCAGCGTTGCCTGGAAGGGATCCTGATTCACCTTCATGGCACTGTTCAGCACTGCGGTGGGACCGTTTTTGTCCATTCCATGCATCGGGGACATGGTGCCGTCCGCCAGGATCTCCCCGGATTTACGTCCGTCCGGAGTGGCCCCGGTAAGCTGTCCGCCGGGCTGATGGGAGGTGATGGAAATACCTGTGGGAATATGCACGCCGCCAAGAATGGTGGGGATCTCGCCGCAGATATCCACGAAGGACTGATAACATCTGGCTACCAGGGTATCTACATAATCGTCGTCATTTCCGAACTTCGGAGCATCCAGGAAATCCTGGTGCATTTCGTCGAAGCCCTCCCAGTTCCTGTCCAGCGCCTCCTGGAGCTGGGCCAGGGTATATTTCCGGTCATCGAAGACCAGCTTTTTGATGGCTGCCATGGAATCTCCCA
>JAFOJB010000307.1 GCA_017420455.1 Blautia sp. | reverse complement strand
TATGACTGCGATATTACGCTGAAGGATCCGGCCCTGGCGCTGTTCAATATCAGCATTTTCAATCTGTTCATGACCTTCTATTACAATATCATCGGAGCCTCCATGACAGCGCCTACCCTGGCAGCCATCATCTGCTCCCTGGCAGCGGCCGGAATCGGAGCCCATGTGCTGAACATGCTTCCGATCATCCTGGGATACGCGGTAGCCTGCACCTTCTGCAGCTTCCCGCTGAACGGGCAGGCCATCATCCTGGGCCTGAACTTTGCTGCCGCCATCACGCCGATCGCCGGCGGTTTCGGCCCTCTGGTGGGTATCGCCGCTGGTATGCTGCACGCCATTCTGGTAACGCAGATCGTAACCTTCTACAATGCCTTCTGCTTCTACAATGGCGGTTTTACCAGCTTCTTCGTGGCGCTTTTCCTGGGAGTTGTGCTGGATCAGTATTTCGTAAGGGATATGAACTATCACTGGAATCCCATTCCGCTCCGGAAGAAAAAAGTGGAAGCAGAGTAACCGTGCTCTGCGTCATCTGCGGCAGCTGTGCTGTAACAGCTGAGCACGGGACGTAAATCGTCCGGGATTCCGGAATTCCGGGATGGTCCGGATCAGTCCGGAACTGTCCGGACCAGGTAAACATTGGAGCCCGCCTGAGCTGCTCTCCATGTGGGAACGGCCAGGCGGGCTTTCGTAAAACAGTGTATAAAAACGAGGCATTAGAACGAGGTTTTCAGATGGAAAAAAACCAGATACTCATGATATCGGGGACGGATTACAGGAAAATGACGAAACGTCTCCTGGAGGAAGCCGGGCTTTCCGGGCTGATCCCCGGAAAAGACTGCCGGATCGGCATCAAGCCGAATCTTGTATCTGCATCCCCTGCATCCAACGGCGCTACTACGCATCCGGAGATCGTGGCAGGTATTATTGAGTACCTGCAGGAGAGAGGTTTTCATAATCTCGTGATGCTGGAAGGCTCCTGGGTAGGAGACAGAACCATGGAAACGGCGAAGGTCTGCGGGTACGATGTACTCTCCCGGGAAAGCCAGGTTCCTTTTCTGGACATGCAGAAGGATAAGGGGATCAGGAAAAACTGCGGCGGCATGGAACTGGAAATCTGCAGGACCGTTTTTGATCTGGATTTCCTGATCAACGTCCCTGTCCTCAAAGGACACTGTCAGACGAAGATCACCTGCGCGCTGAAGAATATGAAAGGGCTTATTCCCAACAGGGAGAAGAGGAGATTCCATTCCATGGGGCTCCATAAGCCCATCGGACACCTGAATGCCGGAATTCATCAGGATTTCATTGTGGTGGACAATATCTGCGGCGATCTGGACTTCGAGGACGGAGGGAATCCGGTGGAGATGAACCGCATACTGGCAGCGCTGGATCCCGTGCTGGTGGACGCCTATGTCTGCAGTCTGCTTCATTATGAAACGGAGGACGTGCCGTATATCGGGCTGGCAGAGGCTCTGGGAGTGGGAAGCGCAGACCTTGGAGCTGCCGATATCCGTGCGGTAGACCAGGAATCTGTAAAGGATGTCAGTGTTTCACGCCCTGAAAAAGTGGTGGAGGTCCAGGACCATGTAAATGAGGTGGAATCCTGCAGCGCCTGCTACGGTTACCTGATCCCTGCGCTCACAAAACTGAAGGAGGAAGGCCTTCTTTCAGAGCTCAATGAAAAAATCTGGATCGGCCAGGGCTGCCGCGGCAGAAGCGGCGAACTGGGAGTGGGAAACTGTACAAGAGGCTTTGCGCATTACGCAGAGGGCTGTCCGCCTACAGAGGAGCAGATTTACCGCTTCCTGAAGGAATATATCGGAAAACACTGACAGGAGCGTCTGCATCCAGCGGGAAACGCTGACGGGAGCGTCTGCATCCAACGGGAAACGCTGACCGGAGTGTCTGCATCCGTCGGGAAACGCCGGTCGGAGCGTCTGCATCCAGCGGGAAACGCTGATGGGAGCGTTTGCCTGCACGGAAATTGCTGAGAGGGAACCATTGTATGAATGATATACTGCTGATTCTAAAGGCGATTGGGGTAATGGGACTGTATTTTGTCCTGTTTTTCCTTGCCGGCTGTCTGTATTCAGAAAAAGTCCACCAGAACAGACTGATGAACGTACTGCTGACCGGCTTTTTTACATATTTCTCTGCGTTCCATCTGATGGCTCTTCCCATGAAACTTCTTCATGTGAAGCTTCATATCCTCAGTATCAGCTGGATGGCAGCAGCGGCGGTTATGGCCCTGTTTGTCCTGACCGTAAGGAGACGCGTGTGGATTCGTGTTCTGGCAGAAACCTTCAGCCGGACACGAAAGGAAGAAACGGGCAGCACTAAGGGATGGACTGCTTTTCTGCTGGCTTTCGGGATTTTTATCACCCTGCTTCTGGGGATCAATTATAATCATGTGTCGGACTATGACGCCGGCTATTATATCGGCCTGCCCATGTCCTCTGTCTATTCCGATACCATAGAGCTGATGGACCCTTATTCCGGGCAGATGCTGGATGAGCCAAATCCCTATTACCGCCTGAATACCTTTACCATTCACAGCGCGGTGGTCTGGCAGATTACGAAGCTTTCCCCCATTACAGAGGAAAAGTTCACCATGACGATGACCTTGTGCGTCCTCTTTATTCTGTGTCTGTACAAGACAGGGGGCCAGCTGTTTCCGGGGGAAAGAAAAAAGGCGGTGCTTTTTACCTGGTTTTCTCTGCTTGCGCTGATGTTTTCCTACAGTCTTTCCGGTGTCTCTCATTATTTTGCCTACAGAGCCTATGAGGGGAAGGCCATCACCGCATACCTGCTGATGACAGCGGTCTTCTGCAGCTTTCTTTCCGTTTACCGGGAAAAGGAGGCGGGTTTCGGCTGGCGCTGCCTGTTCCTTTGCGGACTGTGCGGCATCTGTTTCTGCAACACCGCTGTGCTGGTGGTGCCTGTGCTGACAGGAGCGCTCCTTGTCCCTCTTGTCCTTTACAGAAGGAGTGGGAAAATTCTTCTGTCTCTGATTCTGGTGCTTCTGCCGTCTGTGTTCTGGATTCTGGCGTCATTCCTGTGACAGCAGACAGATTCTGCTGACGAGCGTGATATTGCGGTTCTGCAAAACCGCTGTCCAAGAACGATGTGGGTCGGTATCTTCTTGGGAAAAAGAGGAGGGAAAGAGAATTGGAATCAAGTATCCAGGTGATAAAAGAAGCCTTTGCAACCTATTCCGGGATGAATCCCATATGGGCGCTGTATATCCTTTCCCTGGTTTATATACTGCTTCTGGGAAAAAAGGAGGGCAGACACTTCTTTCTGTACCCTCTGCTGATGCTGCTCTGCACAGTATTTAATCCGTTCCTTGTTCAGACGGTTCTTCGCCTGAGCGGCCATCAGACCAGGTACCACAGGGTGTTCTGGATGATCCCCTTCTATATGACCAT
>JAFOJB010000306.1 GCA_017420455.1 Blautia sp. | reverse complement strand
GCCAAATCTTAATGTGCCTGCTTCCTGCGGAATTCACGAGGCGTCATACCGAAATATTTCCGAAACTGCAAATTGAAATAGGAAATATTATCAAATCCGTGGTCCAGTGCAATTACAGCAACAGAGCTGGATGTCTCTTCCAATGCCCGGGCGGCTTCCTGGATACGGAAGTGAATGATGTACTGGATGCAGCTCATTCCCACATATTGACGGAAGAGGCTCATCAGATAGCTCTCACTGAAACCGGCCAGCCGGGCAAGGTCGGATATTCTGATTTTCTCGCGATAGTGTTCGGAGATGTATTGAAGCACAGCTTTTATCTGTTGGCGGCTCTCAGCTGCATCCCAGCCTTCCTTTGTTTCTCTGACGTAACCATTCTTAAAAAGAAGAAGGATCAGGTTTAACAATTCTGCCTTTAAACCGATCTCAAAAAACGCAGGCCTGCTGAGAAAGAAGTCCAACGAACGCAGAAAGGTCTCTTTAATTTCAACATAACCGGTATCTCCTGCTTTTATCCGCTCCGGCATCTGGAAATATCCATCCGCCATAGGGCGCATATACCTGGCTGCAGATATGTCCTGACTTCTGGCGCCTAAATAGTCCAGATGGAATACGAGACTGTCTGTGAGCATAGTCTCCCCGGGGATCTCAGAAGCAGAGTGAATACAGTAGGGCGGAATCAGAAGGATATCCCCTTCTTCCGCATGAAAAATACTCTGTCCGATCCTGTAATCGGATGTTCCTTTCCGAACCAGTGTAATCTCCATTTCTTCGTGCCAGTGAGGCGCAAGTTCTGTGTATGTCTCTGGTATAAAGCAGTGATAGCTGTTCACGGGCAAATTGATGCTGCCGTGCCGGGCATTTTCTCTCGGGACCGTCAGTGTCGTTTCATTTTTCACTTTTTCACGCTCCTACAATCTGCAGAATCATAGAATACTGTTAGATTTCCGGCGGATTTTTGTAGATTTTGGCCTTGATATATCGCATTATACTATTATAGTTGAAACATTTCAACAGATACGGCGAATGAAGCTTCTTTATTCATTTTTTACACGGGAGGACAAGAACAATGGCGGCAAAATGGCTGAAAGATACTGTTTTTTATGAGATCTATCCGCAGTCTTTCAAAGACTCAGACGGGGATGGCATCGGCGACATCAACGGCATTATCCAGAAACTGGATTATATTAAGGAGCTCGGCTGCAATGCGCTCTGGATCAATCCCTGCTATGACTCGCCGTTCAAGGATGCGGGTTATGACGTTCGCGACTATAAAAAAGTCGCTCCCCGGTACGGTACCAATGAGGATCTGTTCCGGCTTTTCGAAGAGGCGCACAAAAAAGGGATCCGTGTTTTGCTTGATCTGGTTCCCGGGCACACTTCAGAGGAACACCCCTGGTTTCTCGAGAGCCAGAAGGCACAGAAGAATGACTATTCTGACCGTTTTATCTGGACGGACTTCTGCTTTCAGGGTGCGAACGGTCTCCCCTATATCGGTGGTGAGAGCGAGCGAAGCAGCTGCTATATCCTGAACTTTTTCAAATGCCAGCCGGCCCTTAATTACGGTTTCTACAAGGTCACTGAGCCGTGGCAGAAAAGTTTCCGGGATCCTGCCGCCATGGCTACGCGGGAAGCGCTCAAGGATATCATGCGGTTCTGGCTTTCCCATGGATGCGACGGCTTCCGTGTGGATATGGCAGCCTCTCTTGTAAAGAATGATGATGAGAAGAAAACAGGCACCAGCGCGGTGTGGAAGGATGTGCGCCGCATGCTTGATCTGGAATTTCCGGATGCCGCAATGGTTGCTGAATGGAGCAATCCGCCGCTGGCGCTGCGCGCAGGATATGATATGGACTTCTGTCTCAACGAACGGGGAAGCGGCTACTCTACCCTCATGCGGGATTATTACAACCACGGGGGGAGCATTCACGGCGATCTCAATGCAGAGGACCACAGTTATTTCAAAAAGGACGCCGGCGGAAACATCAACCGCTTCCTGGATCAATACCTCGCCTGGTACGAAGATACAAAAGAACTGGGATACATCTCTTTACTCACCTGCAACCACGATACGATCCGTCCCAGTTACAATCTGACCCGGGAAGAACTGAAGCTGGCTTATGCGTTTCTGTTTACGCTTCCCGGCGTTCCGTTTCTGTACTATGGCGATGAGATCGGAATGAAATATCTTGATGTGCCGACGAAGGAAGGCGGATACTACCGCACCGGCTCCAGGACGCCCATGCAGTGGGACGACAGTGTAAATCACGGTTTCTCTGAAGGGAAGGAAGCCGACCTTTATCTCCCGGTGGATACATCGGCGGATGCGCCTACGGTAGAGGCACAGGAAGCTGACCGCGATTCACTGCTGAATACGGTGCGGGCAATCCTTGCGCTGCGCCACAGGGAAGAGGATCTGCAGGCAGACACAGACCTTCATGTCATCTGCTCTGATCCGGGCAAACCCCTGGTGTACAAAAGAGGCGCTCTTCTTTGTATTTTGAATCCCACCGGAAGCAGGCTTGAAACCATCCTTCCCGCTGACATTGCCGATACCCTGCATGGCGAAGTGTTATTGAAAATAGGAGAAGCTTTTGCTGAGAAGCGGAGGATTTGTGCTGATGCGCAGTCTTTTGCAGTGATAAAATAATTCCGGTTTAAGGAAACACAGGGGGAAACACAGGGGGACGGTCCTTTTGTGTTAAATAACACAAAAGGACCGTCCCCCTGTGTTCCCATTTTGACTGAAGGTGAAGGGAGCAAGGTGAAGGGAGCAAAAACGGTTCACATGTATATCTGTGCGTCTTTTGTGACAGAACTATGGCTATAATGAAGCCATCTTACAAACACATACAAAAACAACAGGAAAGTCTGTAAATCTGTTTTCCCAGTAACATCTTGAGAGAAGTATCTAAGTATCCCCGAATAGTTATGATAGAAAAACACGAAAGTAAACCTTCACACTTATCACCATGAAAATGCCCTTGCAGCCAGGTATTTTCAATTTGATCAATAACAGAAAAAACAGGACATACAGAAAAGGAGATTGAATTAATATGTCAGCATCAGAATTTGAAAGATTTAAGAAAGAAGCAACCGAAAAAACCAGGGAAGAATTTGGAGCGTTTATCAGGGAGATCGGGGAGACCGGGGAGATCCGGAAAGCCCCGGAAGAGATCTATGTGGAATTTATCCGGAACAAAGGGTTCGATGTTACCGTTGAAGATATTGGCGGCCTGCGCGGGGGCAAAGATAACCTGAGTGAAGAGGACCTTTCCATGGTAATCGGCGGCGGATTCAGTGAACAGTGGGTACGCAGGATGACGGCCGGCTTTGCGACAATGCTGGTTGTCACACAGCTGGGGACTACGATACCTGTTTATGCATCGGAAGAAAGCAGTTCGGAAACCGGGAGCTATGTACAGGAGCGTGTTCTTCAGGAGGAAGATACTCTTTATGCGGAAGAGGTTCAGCCGGAAGAAGCTCCGGCAGAAGAAGGGGTACTGGCGGAAATGACAGCAGAGCCGGAAACTGCCGGAGATGCAGCAGAGGCAGTTACAGCGGAGGAACAGGCGGAAACGGCAGCAGATGCAGCAGAAGCAGATACAGCGGAAGAACAGGCGGAAACGGCAGCAGATGCGGCAGAAGAACAGGCGGAAACAGCAGCGGAGGCGGAAACGGCAGCAGATGCGGAAACGGCCGGAGATGCGGCAGCGGCAGAGACCGCAGAAGAGACAGCAGATGGCGCTGATGAGGCAGAAGCGCCGGCAGACGGGACAGAGACTCAGATCGAAGGATCTCAGCAGGAGACAGACATTCAGGAACAGGAAGTACCTTCTGAGGAAGCCGGGCAGGATGCGGAAATGGATATCGTGGCTGTAGACCAGGCAATCGAAGAGGCAGTTCTGGAGGAAGCGCCGCTGGAAGAAGCCGGGATCCAGGAGGAAAAACAGGAAGAACCCCGGGATCCGGCAGATACGGAAACCGATTTTTCCGAAATGAAAGAAGCAGAACCGGCAGAGGGGTCCGAAGCCGGGGTGGAAAAACAGACAGAGACTGCCTCCGAAGCCAGGCAGGATGCAGAAACAGAAAAAATGATCCGTGAGACCATAAACGCTGCTTTTGTCTCTCTGGAAGCTGTTCCCGGGAAAGAAGAAATGAACAGAGCCGGCAGCCTGGAGGATTTTGAAGAGGGTATGGAAGAGGCTGCAGATGAAGCAGCAAAGACTGCAAAGGAGATCGGTATCAAAGTAACGGACGATGGCATCGACGAGCTGCTGAAAATGGTTCCGGGCGGGAAGTATTTCGCAGATACCATCAAAAAATTCTATAAGTCGATTTTGGGACTCAAGGACGAAAAAGAGAAGACGCTGAACGCCGAAGATCTGAAAAAGGCGCTGGATGAACAGACGGCAGAGATCAAAAAATCGATCAAGGAAAGTCAGGAAAAGACAGAT
>JAFOJB010000305.1 GCA_017420455.1 Blautia sp. | reverse complement strand
TACAGTTCCATCGTAGTATCTGGAACTGTGGAATTCATATATCTGGTCTCGATCAGAAGAGAATCCAGGTAGTTTCGTGTGATCAGGTTTGAGTTTCCAATGCTTTCTGCCATACGGTTTTCCTTTCTTGATAAGTATTCCGTTTTTTTTCAGTTTTCCATCAGGATGCGTACTTCGATCCCCTCATCGACAGCTGCCCTGAAAGCTTCAGCATCCCCGGCGCTGCCCACTACACTTCCATAATGGGTCGGGATGGCTGTCTTCGGGCGGATCGTGTTCACGAGTTTTGCGGCTTCGGAGGCATTCATTGTATACGTTCCGCCTGCCGGTACCAGCGCGACGTCACATTTCACGGCGCTGTTTTCCCGGGTGACGTCCGTATCCCCGGCGATATAGATACGCTCTCCGTCTGCGGCCACAATATAGCCTACCCAGCCGGAGCTCTTTGGATGGAAGGGCTTCAGCCTGTTGTAGGCCGGGACTGTCTCTATGGAGAGGCCGTCGATCTCATATGATTCCCCCGGATGTACCGGGATGATCCTGTCTACAAGCTCAGATACGTCATGTGCTTTCTTTTCCATGTTCGCGGGGACGATAAGCTTTGTTCCGCTCTTGTATATTTTCTCAATGTCTTCCGGAGAAAAATGGTCGAAATGGTCGTGTGTGACCAGAATATAGTCTGCATCATGAGGTTCGCCTTCCACTTTAAATGGATCAACATAGAGAACGCCCGGATCTGTGCTGATGCGGATACTGCTGTGGGTCAGAACCCTGATATCGTGAAGCATGAATCTCCCTCCTTTGTAAAGAATGTATAGAATATCGCTGCCTCTTCTGTAATGATTATAGCATGATTCCGACAGACTGTGAAGATGAGAAGTTCTCTATTGTGTTTTCTTCCGGTTTTGGTTATCATAAGAAGGGAAAAAAATAACTGCACCCGGCTGTCAGGTGTGACAGCGGGTATCAGATGACTGCATGGAGAATGGATATATGGATGTGATCTGTATTGGAACAGCGGTACTGGATATCCTGGCCAGTCCGGTGGGAGACAGCAGGAACTGGAAGGAAAAACAGAGGATTTCGGAAATCCGTCTGAGTCAGGGCGGAGATGCCTGCAACCAGAGCATCCGGCTGTCAGACGCAGGAGTCCCGACAGCTCTTGCGGCATGTGTCGGGCAGGATACAAACGCCGATGCGCTCCGGCATTTTCTGGAGGAGCGGAATGTGGACGTTTCACACCTGGAGGTTACCGGGAACGCAGCCACCGGAACCGCCCTGATCCTGGTAGATGAGGAAGGAGAAAGGAGAACCTTTTCTGTAAAGGGAGCCCACAGCCTTCTTTCCCGGGAGGGATGCAGCTGGGTCCTTCAGGAAAACCCGAAAGCCATTTCCATAGCCAGTCTTTTCTGTCTGCCGGAACTGGAGGAAGACGGGCTTCTGGAGCTTCTGATGGACGCGAAAAAAAGGGGAATACTGACCTTCGCGGATCTGGGTTCGGACAAGCGGGGGCAGGGGATCGATGGAATCCGGCGTTTCCTTCCTTATATAGATTATTTTCTGCCCAGTATTTACGATGCAAAAGCAATGGCACAGAGCAGGGAGAACCCGGAGGATTCCGGAAAAACGGAGGACTCCCGGGAAACTGAGGACGCGAAAGAGGCAGCCAGGTTTTTTCGGGGGCAGGGCTGCGCGCATGTGGTGATAAAATGCGGGAAGAGCGGGGTATATTATCTTTCCGGTCAGGAGGAGGGCTTTTCAGAGGCTCTTCCGGTAAAGCCGGTGGATACCACCGGAGCGGGAGACTGTTTCTGCGCGCTTTTCATCAACCGGATCCTGGCAGGATGCACCATGAAGGAGGCCTGCGCGTACGCCTGCAGGGGAGCCTCCCTCAGTACCCTCTTTCCCGGCGCCAGTGCTGTACCGCTTTCGGGAATCGACGACTGACGGCGCTGCGTGCCAGCGGCACGCGTTTAGCGCATGACCGG
>JAFOJB010000304.1 GCA_017420455.1 Blautia sp. | reverse complement strand
GTAGACCTGGGCGATCACCACGGAAGCTCCCGAAGAAAGTCCTACAAAGAATCCCACGATCATACTGACGAGCATACTGGCAGAACCGCCTACCGCAGCCAGTGCCTCTTTTCCGACGAATCTTCCTACAACGATGGTATCGGCGGTATTATAGATCTGCTGAAACAGGCTTCCGAAAAGAATTGGAAAGAAAAAAAGCAGCAACCCTTTCCAGATAACGCCCTCTGTGATCTGGTTTGTTGCTGCTTTCTGTTTGCTGTAAAACATGAATGCATTCTCCTAAGAACATTGCTTCTTTTCTGTTCTTCTAAACAATGGAGCTTCGCGCACGGCAAAGCTCCATTCGTTGTTCATCAGTCTTCGATTTTGATGATCTCTTTTTTGTTGTAGCTTCCACAAGCCTTGCAGACTCTGTGGGGCATCATAAGAGCGCCGCATTTGCTGCATTTTACCAGATTCGGAGCATCCATTTTCCATGTAGCTCTTCTCTTATCGCGTCTGGCTTTGGATGTTTTATTTTTTGGACAGATGGACATACGTTACACCTCCTTAAATTTTCTGAATATATCACTGATGGCTGCCATACGGGGATCCTTCGGTTCCGGCTCGCAATCGCAGGAACCTGTGTTCAGGTTCTTCCCGCATCTGCTGCAGATTCCTTTACAGTCCTCCTTGCACAGGACTTTGGAAGGCCAGCCAATCAGCGCCTCAAGATAGACCAGGCGGTCTACATCCAAGTCCATTCCGGTGAGATAGGAAAGCTCGTCCAGTTCCTCTATTCTCTGCTGTTCGCTCTGCTTCATGTCCAGCTTTCTGGAAAACCGGATCTCAATCGGAACATGTACCGGGGTAAGACACCTGGCGCAGGGAATTTCGACGGTCAAACTCCCTTCTCCCGACATCTCCAGAACATGATCTCCCACATTCTCTATATGAAGTCTGAGCATCTCGCTGGATACCACCGGAAAATCACCCTGCTGAAAAGACACACCCTGCAATTCAACCGGCACCCGCTGTTCCAGGATTTTCCCATCTGTTGACGATACATCGAATAGATTGATCTGCATATTTCTCCTCTATCCACACTTGTTCAATTATACAGGGGCGGTTTTTTTTTGTCAATCCCAATTTTCAGGTTATGTTAAAATCTTTGTTACTATTCAAAGCCATCCACAGCATTCGGAATTCCCGTCCTGCGGAAGTTACAGTTCACGGTCTCACCGGCTGGGGACTGATGTGTTCCTCTGGTGTTTCTGACAGACTGTAAGTCAGGAAACCTGTCAGCTGCCGGGAAACAGGATAAGAGAGCTTCCCCTTCCGGTGATGCTGTAAACTATCACATACTGTTGTTATTTTACAAGGGCTACGGTGTCACGGCAGATGGCCAGCTCTTCATTGGTGGGGATGACGGCTACCTTAACCTTCGAATCGGGCGTGGAGATCACGATCTCCTCACCGCGGGTATTGTTGGCTTCCTCGTCCAGGGTGATCCCCAGATACCCGAAGTACTGCACTACCATCTTGCGGACGGTTCCGGAGTTCTCTCCGATCCCGGCGGTAAATACGATAGCGTCCACTCCATTCATGGCTGCCACATAGCCGCCTACGAATTTCGCCACATCATACGCAAGGACTTCAAGAGCATGCTTTGCGTTTTCATTGCCTTCCCCTGCCGCGCTTTCCAGGTCGCGAAGATCGCTGGAAAGGTCTCCGGAAAGTCCGAACAGACCGGATTTCTTGTTCAGCACATTCATGATTCCCTTAATGTCCAGATTCTCTTTCTTTGCCACATATTCCATGATGGCCGGGTCGATATTTCCGGAACGGGTTCCCATGATCATGCCTTCCAGCGGGGTAAGGCCCATGGTGGTATCGATGCACTTGCCGTTCACAACAGCGCTGATGGAGGAGCCGTTTCCAAGATGGCAGACGATCACTTTGGAATTGTCCTTGTCAAGGCCAAGGAACTCAACAGCGCGTTTGGAAACGAAGCTGTGGCTGGTTCCGTGGAAGCCGTATCTCCTTACCTTGTAATCCTTGTAATATTTCAGGGGCAGACCATACAGGAAAGCCTTCGGCGGCATGGTCTGGTGGAAAGCAGTATCGAATACCGCAACCTGCGGAACGCCGGGCATCAGCTCCGCGCATACGCGGATACCGATGAGGTTCGCAGGATTGTGAAGGGGCGCAAGCTCGTTGCACTCTTCCACTGCCTTGATCACGTCGTCATTGATCAGTGTGGAGGAAGCGAATTTCTCTCCGCCGTGCACCACGCGGTGTCCGATGGCTTCTACTTCGCTGAGGCTCTTAATGGCGCCGGTCTTCTCGTTGGTAAGCGCGTCGAGGACCATCTGGATCGCTTCTTTATGAGTAGGCATGGGAGCTTCGGTGATCTCCTTGTCAAGACCGGCCTTCTGGTAAACCAGTCTTCCGTCAATACCGATTCTCTCGCATAGGCCCTTTGCCAGCACGTTTTCGGTATCGGAGTCGATCAGCTGATATTTCAGGGAAGAGCTTCCACAGTTAATTACAAGTACCTTCATATTCATTCTCCTCTTATTCTCAAGAATATACGGCCATGCATTGTTGTCGGATGCCGATTTTGCAAAGCCGGCCGGAATACAGCCGGCGGAATCCTTCTCCTTTATTCATGCATGGTAACCATATGTTGTGATGTGATATGTGCAAAAAGGTTACTATTCACAGGTCTCATATCCGGGCAGGACTGCGAAAGC
>JAFOJB010000303.1 GCA_017420455.1 Blautia sp. | reverse complement strand
CCATAACCGGCTGGAACATCTGGGATCTTTCCTGGCTGGGAGATCCTTCCCTGGCCTTCTATGCTGTTGTCCTTGTGGGAGTATGGCAGTCTCTGGGCTTTTATATCGTTCTGTATATTGCCGGACTGCAGGCTGTTCCGCAGGATGTACTGGAGGCGGCGCTGGTGGATGGAGCTACCGGATCCCAGACATTTTTCAAGGTGACCCTGCCTCTTCTGGGGCCGTCTGTTACCACCTGTATTTTCATGTCCCTGACCAACGGCCTGAAGGTGTTCGATATCATCCTGGCCCTGACGAAGGGCGGACCAGGCTCCTCTACCTACAGTGTAACGCTTCAGATATATAAAGAAGCCTTCCAGAACAATAATTACGGGCTTGGATCTGCAGAATCCATCATTTATTTCCTGGTGGTACTGGTTCTGACCCAGATCGTTCTGAAGATCTTCAGCAGCAGGGAGGTGGCGTTGTAATGAAAAGAAAACAGGCAATACGGAAATGGATCTTTATACTTCTGCTCCTGCTGGTGGCCATCGTCTATATCTATCCGGTATTTCTGATGTACATGAATTCCCTGAAGCCATTCGGGGAGATCGTTAAGGATGCCATAGCCCTTCCGACAAAGATGGAATGGGAAAACTATACCTATGTTGTGAACAAGATCAAGTACTATAAGCTGTTCATGAACAACGTGATCATCACGGTCATCGGCATTGCGGGGATCGTACTGTTTTCCTCCATGGCGGCTTATATGATGGACCGGAGGCGGAACCGCTATACCCGCTTCGCTCACCTGCTGATCACGACTCCTATGCTGATCCCCTTCCAGACCATCATGATCACGCTGCTGAAGGCCATGAATGTGATCCATCTGTCCGGAAGCAAGATCGGCCTCGGCATTCAGTACTGGGGGTTCGGAATCCCTATGGCGACCTTTATCTTTTACAACTTTATGAAGACCATCCCAAAGGAACTGGACGAAAGCGCCATGATCGACGGTGCCAGCACCCATACGACGTTTTTCCGGGTGATCTTCCCGCTGCTGAAATCCGTTACCGTCACGGTCATCGTACTGGATGTCATGTGGATCTGGAATGACTTCCTGCTTCCCCTGCTGATGGTAAACTCCAGCAACGAGACCAAAACTCTGGTGCTGGCCGCCTATACCTTCGTGGGGCAGATGAATACCAAATGGCATTACGCCATGGCAGCCATGGTGTTGGCCGTTACGCCATCCATCATTATCTTTATCCTGCTGCAGAAGTATATTGTAGAAGGCGTTGTGGCAGGAGCTGTGAAAGGCTGATCCTATAGCAGGGAAGGCACAGCGGATGGTGGCTTTCTGCCTTGCTTTCCGGCTGCTTCCTGAAAGGCCTGCAGCACTGAGGAAGAATTTACCTGCTGGCGCGGCTTACGGGGAAAGGGGAAGTCCGTCCTGATTTTCGGAAGGAGGAGTTCTTTTCCCGAGGCTCTGACAGCGGTAAAGATAGTTGATTTCAAAAAAGGAGGAAATGTTAACATGAAGAAAAAAGTACTTTCCGTAGTCCTCTCCTGTGCACTGGCAGTCAGCGCACTGGCCATCCCTGTATCGGCTGAAGAAATCTATATGTTCATCAGTCAGCCGGAGTACGCCGATGCCATCACCGAGCTGATCGATGCATACAGCGAAGTGGCTCCGGATGTGACCATCAACTACGAGACAACGCAGAATGATTATCCTACTTTGTTGAAAGCAAAACTGAACTCCGGGGAGGTTCCGGATATTTTCTCCTCTACCTCCGGAAAGGAGATCGATGTCTACAGAGAGTATTCCTACAATCTGGAGGGACAGCCTCTGCAGGAGACCATGCTTCCTTCTGTAGCTTCCGCCATGGCATCCACAGAAGAAGGCGGCGGACTGTATGGTCTTGCCATCAAAGGAAACTATTTCGGTATTGTATTCAATGAAGGCATTTTTGCCGAGGTCGGAATCGAGTTCCCGCAGACCGTGGATGAGCTGAAGGCAGCCTGCGAAGCCATCAGCGCGGCAGGTTATACCCCCTTCACCACCGGATATGCAGAGTGGTGGGTGTTCAAACATGTCTTCCAGCATTATCTTGCGGCAGCAGCCACCAATGCAGGTACAACAGTAGCAGAGCTGGTACAGAAGTTCGAAAAGGGTGAGGTGAATATCGCGGATTATCCCGAAATCTACAACAATTTCTTTGACCTGATCGATCTTACTCTGGAATATGGCGATGCGAAGCCTCTGGAAACAGATCTTGCCGGCGAGCTGGCAGCATACGGCGGCGGCACCGCGGCCATCGTGATCGGACAGGGCGCATGGATCGAGGCAGATGCTCTGGCGATCGATCCGGAACTGAAAGTCGGCTTCAACGGCTATCCTGTTACGGACAATCCGGACCAGTGCCAGATTATTTCCGGTTCCGACCAGGCCCTTCATGTAGCGGCAGATTCCGACGCGCTGCAGGCTACCCTGGATTTCGTGAACTGGTGGTACACCTCTGACTATGGCATTTCCTGGTTTACAGATGTAGCTGGCGTTGTTCCTCCGGTAGTGACCGATGCAGAGAGCGATTTTGAGGTCATCAAGCAGGGCGCTTCTCTTGAAGCGGCAAAAGGCAGCGCTCCTCTTGGCGTATGCTATTCTACAGACAGCTGGTGGCAGAAGTTCGGCGAGCTGATGCAGGATTACATTGCAGGTACCGCAGACAAGGACGCTACCTGCGCGGCGATCGTAGAAAACTGGGCGGCAATTGACGGAGCAGCCTGATCATAACGGATCATAAGAGGCGTCGGGATCTGATGATTCCAATGCAACGCCTGAACCAGGTTAACAGAAGAAAAACCTCACAGAAATTCACAGGCTGAGAGAAACCAGTGGTATCAGTGAATTTCCGGTATTCTGAGGATGCTGATCATAAGAGAGTCCCCTCTGTGGACAGACAGTCCGGAGGCGGGGCTCTCTTAGGCGCTATACACAAATAACTTCCAAAAGCTGCGTAGAACAAATTCAAATCTGCAAGGCGGCGGAAGGAAGCGATGCGGGCATTGCTGAGACATTTCAGGTATAACGGGTGAACGCACGATGTTTTCAGACAGATACGGCAGTTAATTGCGTTCACGGTTATATATCAGTATATTCATATAAATAAGAGGAGTGCAATAATGAAGAGAAACGGAATTCTGAATGCTGAAATATCGAGAGTATTGTCCTATATGGGGCATACCGACCAGATCTGTATCGGAGACTGCGGCCTTCCGATCCCGGACGAAACAGAGCGGATCGACCTGGCTCTTCGGTTCGGTGTTCCTTCCTTTATGGAGGTTCTGAAGGAAGTCACGGCGGATATGAAGGTT
>JAFOJB010000302.1 GCA_017420455.1 Blautia sp. | reverse complement strand
GGAAGTGTCGGAACTGGCAGACGAGCTAGACTAAGGATCTAGTGACTATTGCAGTCGTGTGGGTTCAAGTCCCATCTTCCGCATTTTTCATTTAAAAAGAAACGCATTCTGATGCGTTTCTTTTTTTATGCAATAAGGATTGAGACAGTTATTTCTGTCTCAATCCAAAGCCCTCAGACATGCGCCGTACCCTCACAGCCGCACACCCGACGGTGAACAGTTATCAAAGAGCATGACCCGCAGCTTGTATACGCAGCAGAACTGCGAAGCATTTGCACTCCCATGCCAGTCGCCAGCGGCCAGGCAATCTCGTCCTGCTGGCCTTTGCCCACAGGAATAAACCACTCATCCAATATTTACTCACAATCCCATATTTATGCGCTTCGTATACCCTGTTTTCCAAAATCTGTGTATCACATCAGAGAACCCGTCTTTCGAGATTTTCACTGAAATGTCCCGCACATAGATAATCTCTGAAGGATACAAACAGGGTGAGCGCATCAGCCTCCCGGGTTCGGACCGTATGAGTTTTAAGGTGTCTGGCGTCTCGACGGACTGCAAAAGAAGGGATGTCCGCAGTCAAAGGACTTTACGTCCTGCAGACGCGGACATCCCTTCTTTCGCAGTCAGGAGAGCCGACAGACGCCAAAACACATACGATCCGAACCCCGGAACCTGATGCGCACTCACCCGTCCGCTGTAAGGATCCCCCCCTGCTTCAGGAGAGTCCCCCCGTTATCTTTCCTCGCGGAAATAGGACCGCCCAAGACTTGCCGGCGGCTGATCCTCCTTTTTCTTCCGGAAGCTGACCATAAGCAGCACGAAAATGGTGACCACATAAGGAACCATCTGGATCAGATCCGTAATATAGCTGGCCACATGAATTCCCATGATACTCGGCAGGAACTGGTACAGCCAGTACAGCATTCCGAAAAGATAAGCCCCCCAGATGGCATTCAGCGGCTTCCAGGTAGTAAAGATAACCAGCGCCACAGCCAGCCAGCCAAGCGCCTCGATCTGCCCGGTGGTGGCCCAGATGCCCTGATTGTAGTCAAGAACATAGTACAAACCTCCTATTCCGGAGATTCCCGCCCCAAGACAGGTAGCAAGATATTTGTACCTCGTCACATTGATCCCGGCAGCGTCTGCCGTAGCAGGGTTCTCCCCCACTGCCCGCAGATTCAGGCCGACTCTCGTCTTGTTCAGAATGAAATGCAGGATGATGGCCGCAACAATTGCCGTATACACCAGGAATCCATAGCTGAAAACCGTCTGCCCGACGACGCCGAATTTCCCCGGAAGGACCGGCATTTTCCTGGAAAAGGACTTATAAGCCAGAGGCGCGGCAGTATAGCTGGCACCGTTCAGGATGAATACGCCGAAGAAATTGGCGACGCCCATGCCGAAGGTCGTCAGGGCAAGACCCGTCACATTCTGATTGGCTCTCAGGGAAATGGTCAGGAAGCTGAAGATCAGGCCTCCTGCCATGGAAGCCAGGACAGCGCAGGTCAGGGCGATCAGGATACAGATCCAGTCTTTAGGATCCGCCGCATTCCTCTCATAGAAATAGGAGCTTGCGAAGCCTGCAAAACCGCCCAGGTACATGATCCCCGGAACACCCAGGTTCAGGTTTCCGGATTTTTCCGTAATGATCTCACCCATGGAGCCGAACATGATGATCGTTCCAAAGGGGATTGCCCGAAGGATCCATGCGATCAGATTGCTCATGCCTTTCCCCCCTTTCCTTCGCTTACCCATCTGTAATTGATAAAGAACTCACTGCCAAGAATACAGAACAGAATTACGCCCTCAATGATGCTGGCGGCAAAGTCGTTCAGGCTGTAGGCAGAAGCGATCTCGGAGGCACCCCGCTGCAGGAAGATCAGGAGGAAGGAGATCAGCGCCATGTAAAAGGTATTGAACTTGGCCAGCCAGGCCACGATGATGGCCGTGAAGCCATACCCTCCGGCGGAGGTAGTGGAGATCGTCTGATCACGCCCTCCTACAATAAGGAAGCCAGCCAGGCCGCAGATGGCGCCGGAAATCATCATGGTGCGGATCGTTACTCTGCGTACGTTGATCCCTGCATACCGGGCGGTGTTCTCCGACTCTCCCACAACGGATATTTCATATCCATGTTTCGAAAACTTCAGATAGAAAAACATGACGAAGGTCAGGATCAGAACGGTAAGAATATTGATATTGTATCTCTGTCCCAGAAACTGCGGAAACCACCCGGCCCTGTTGGCCATATTCAGCTTTCCGAGAGAGGAAGCCTGTCCGCGCCACAGATTCGTCATGGATGCCACGATGCTGATCGCCACATAGTTCATCATCAGGGTGAACAACGTTTCATTGGTATTCCAGTAAGCCTTGAAGAACGAAGGGATCAGGCCCCAGACTGCGCCCGCCGCGACACTTGCCCCCAGCATGACGACAAGAAGCATCGGTCCGGGCAGGGATTTTCCACAGTTCACCATAACGACAGCCGTAGCCAGGCCGCCGATCAGTACCTGTCCCTCCGCTCCGATATTCCAGAAGCGCATCTTGAAGGCAGGCGCAAGCGCTACTCCGATGCAGAGAAGTGTCACCAGATCCCGCATGGCCCAGGAAAAACGCATGGAGGTCATGAAGGTACCGTTGTACATGACCACATAGACCGACAGCGGATTCAGACCTGTCACAAAATAAATAAACAGCGCGTCGATTATGAGAGCCAGAAGGATCGCCGCGACCCGTATCAGCACCTTGAGACCGAAGCTGCAGTGATCCCGTTTCACAGTACGCCAGCGGGGCTGCTCTATATTTGTTTTCACATTCGCGCTCATCCTTACGCTCCCTCCTTTCTGAGGTTTGTCATCAGGAGACCGACCTCTTCCTTCGTGATGTTTCTTGCATCCACGATACCGTTCACCCTGCCGCCGCAGAGCACCAGGATCCGGTCGCACAGATCGATGAGCACATCCAGGTCTTCTCCAACATAGACGACCGCGACCCCCGTTTTCTTTTCCTCATCCAGCAGGTTATAGATCGTATACGAGGTATTGATATCCAGCCCCCGTACCGCATAGGCTGTCATCAGCACCGAAGGAGCCTCGGCGATCTCTCTTCCCACCAGGACCTTCTGTACATTTCCGCCGGACAGCCGTGACACCGGCGTATTGAGGCTGGGCGTTGCGACCTCCAGTTCTTCTTTTACCTTCAAAGCCATCTTCCTCGGTTTTTTCTTATCCGTGAAAATGGACTTCCCGCTGCCATAGGTCTTCAGGAGCATGTTCCCGGTCATGCCCATACTGCCCACCAGCCCCATTCCCAGGCGGTCCTCCGGCACGAAAGCCAGATGTACGCCGCTGTCCCGGATCATTTTCGGCGTTTTCCCGATGAGCTGTATGGGTTTGTCTTCCATTCCCCGCTCAAAAAACTCGACACTGCTGCCCTGGGCAGGGATCTGCAGTCCGGCAATGGCTTCCAGAAGCTCTTTCTGCCCGTTTCCGGAAATACCGGCGATGCCCAGGATCTCTCCGCCATAGACATCGAAGGTAATATCATCCAGAATCTTTACGTTTTCCTGGCTGAACACGGTAAGATTCTTCACCGACAGACGTTTTACAGGATTTACCGGATCCGTCCGGTTGATGTTCAGCGTAACCTTCCGGCCTACCATCTGTTCGGTAAGGGAACTCTCTGTCGCCTGTGCGGTATCCACAGAGCCGATATATTCTCCTTTTCGAAGGATCACGACCCTGTCGGAGATCTCCAGGACCTCATGGAGCTTGTGGGTAATGATGATGACAGATTTATTGTCCGCCTTCATGTTCCGTATTACATCAAAGAGCTTTTCTGTCTCCTGAGGAGTCAGCACCGCAGTCGGTTCATCCAGGATCAGAATCTGCGCTCCCCTGTACAGAACCTTGATGATCTCCAGGGTCTGCTTCTGGGATACACTCATCTCGTAGACCTTCTGCTGCAGATTCAGCTCAAAATGATATCTCTCACAGATTTCCCGTGTCCTGTTTTCTATGGTTTTCAGGTCAAACTTTTCGGATTTTTCAAGGCCCAGGGCAATATTCTCCACCGCAGTGAACACATCGATCAGCTTGAAATGCTGATGGATCATGCCGATTCCAAGATCGTATGCATCCCTGGGCGACTGGATATCCACCTGTTTTCCGTTGATCCAGATCTCACCGTGATCCGGATAGTAGATTCCGGACAGCATGTTCATGAGGGTAGTTTTGCCGCTTCCGTTCTCTCCCAGGATCGCAAGGATTTCTCCCTTCTTCACGTCCATGGTGACATCGTGATTGGCAATGACATCGCCGAAGGTTTTCGTGATATTCTTCATCTGGACTGCGTAATCCACTGCAATCTTCCCCCTTCGAATAACAGATGGGGCTGCCGTTTCACGGCCGCCCCGTCTGCTTTTTTCTTATGATATTTTTTGTGAGACAGTATAAGATTCCTTTATGGTAAGACATCTGTCTGCTGAAATAAGGAATCCTGACTGAAATAAGGAATCCTGACTGAAATAAGGAATCCTGGCTGAAATAAGGAATCCTGCAAGAAACTGCGCGCAGATTTCTGCACCATGCACAGTTCCTGTGAAGACGCGATTACTGAACCGGATCCGCATCCTCGATGATGCCGTCGATCCGCAGGGTGAAGTACGGCGCGCTGCGATAGAAGGACTCTACAAACTGTCCGTCTTCGATAGCCTCAACAGTCTCTCCCTCATAGATGACAGAAGGAGGATTGGTGCTCCAGTCCATAAAGGAAAGATCTACCGGGCAGGACTCTACCTTTTCGCCGCCTACGGTGAAGGCTTCGGTATCGAATACCTTGATCTCGCCGCTCTTCAGCTTCTCGATGGTCTCGGCTACTGCCTCTTCGGTTCCTTCAGCGCAGGACTCTCCGAGCTGTGTGATGGCCACAGCGTCCTCATTGTAGCCCTCTGCCCAGTCTGCCTCGATCTCTTCACCGTTCATCGCGGTCTCGAAGAGATGCTTATAATATACCTTCCAGGTATTGGTAGCGGAGGTAAGGGCTGCGGTGGGAGCTGTCTCCAGCATGTCTACGTTGTATCCTACAGAGTAGCAGATCTTGCCGGAATCCAGAAGCTTCTGGGTAGAGGAGGGAGCTCCTGTGGAATCCGCGTGCTGCGCGATGATCACGTTTCCATTGGCGATCAGAGCTTCCGCAGCTGCAGCTTCTTTATCAATATCAAACCAGGAATTGGTATAAAGGACTTCCATGACAACATTCGGAACAATGCTGCGCACGCCAAGGAAGAATGCGGTATATCCGGAAACAACCTCTGCATAGCTGTAGGCTCCGACATAACCGATCTTTATGTTTCCGTCTGCGTCGAAGCTGTCCGGCTGCACCTCTGCGGTGAGGATACCATCGTCCAGGAGCTGCTGCAGCTTCAGGCCGGCGACAACACCGGATACATAACGGGACTCATAAACCTTTGTGAAAGCGTTTTTGAAGTTATCACATCCGCTGATGGCAGCGAAATCACCTGTCATGGATACGAAGGTGGTATCCGGATAGTCCATGGCAGCCTGCACCATATAGGTCTGATGTCCATAGCTGTTGGAGATGACCACGTCACACCCCATGCCTACAAAATCCGCAGCGGAATCATAGCAGCTGGAATCCTCCGGAATTTTGTATTTCCACATGATCTGGGACGGATCCATTCCCAGCTCCGCGGCAGCTTCGGAAATGCCGTCCATATGAGCCTTGGAATAGCCTTCGGTCTCATCTCCTACCAGGATGACGCCAACCTTGAAATCCGGATCTACATCTGCGGATACGGAAGCAGCCGTGAATACAGAGACAGCCATGGCTGCGGCAAGAGCGATGCTGAACAGTTTCTTGATGCTTTTCCTCATAACAATTCCTCCCTTTTTATCGATTGCTTTTTATCGATTGGTATTACTGTTAAAGATTACCATACAGTTTTATTTTATTGTTATTCCGCCCTGTTGTCAACAAAAAACACCGCCATCTGCAATACCTGTTTTCCTGCAGCGTTACAGCTCACGGCCTCACCGTCCGGGGACTGCAGCTGATCTATTTTACTCCGATGCTTTCGAGTTCCCTGACAGCCTGCTCGAAGGAGGTGAAATGAATGGCTCTGATGCCAAGGTCCTGTGCGCCTGTACAGTTTGCCAGAGTATCATCCAGGAAAACACATTCCCCGCTCTTCAGATGATATCTGTCAAGCAGCGTATTGTAAATCTCCGGGTAAGGCTTGATCTGTTTCTCCCGGCAGGAGAACACCACGCCGTCCATATATGGAAGAAATCCCATGATCTTCTCGGTCTTTTCCAGAATATAGGCGCAGTAATTGGACAGTACATACAGATGATACCCCTGAGAGCGCAGATACTTCACCCAGGAAACGGCATATTCCTTTAAGGAAAGGCATTTCCAGGAGCCCTCTATGACCTCCAGGATTTCCTTCTCATATTCCGGGGCATTTTCCACGAACTCCCTCCGGTAGGTCTCCTCATCGAAATCTCCCTTGTCTCTCTGGACCCAGGTCTGGCTCCGGAAGGTGGCGTCCGCGATTTTTTCATAGACCTCCTGCGAGAAGCCGAAGGAGGCAAGATAATCCTCCCAGTCATAGGAAAGCAGGACATTTCCCACATCAAAAATCACATTTTTTATCATACCCTCGTCCTTTTCCCTTTTGTTTCCCCAGAGCTTTACCGCCATCATGCAGATATAAGCGAGAACAGGTACCGCGATCACCAGCCCGATGGACAGGCGGAACAGATTGCCTGCATTTTCTCCCTTCCCGAAGGCAAATACCATGGGCATGGCGCAGACAGCCAGCAGGAGAATCACCGCCAGCAGAGCAAGGATTCGTTTTGGATTCTTCATTCCCTATGTCCCTTTATCTGTTTCTGTAGATGATATCGTTTCTTCCCGGTCCGTTGGAGATCATGGTGATGGGGAAGCCGATGTGGTTTTCCACGAACTCAATGTATTTCCTGCAGTTTTCCGGAAGCTCCCCGTAGCTTCTTATGCCTCTGATTTCTGTCTTCCAGCCTGGCAGCACCTCCAGCACCGGTTTTGCCTTCTCCAGAAGTCCGGTGGTGGGGAAATCCGTCGTGATGGTCCCGTCGATATCGTAGGCTACACAGACCGGGATCTCATCCAGATATCCCAGCACATCCAGCACTGTAAAGGCTACATCCGTGGTACCCTGGATCCGGCAGCCGTATCTGGAAGCCACACAGTCGAACCAGCCCATACGTCTGGGTCTCCCGGTGGTTGCGCCGTACTCACCGCCGTCTCCGCCGCGCCGCCGAAGCTCATCCGCCTCATCTCCGAAGATCTCGGAAACAAAGGCGCCTGCTCCAACCGCGCTGGAGTATGCCTTGCACACAGTGATGATCTGCCTGATCTCATATGGAGGAAGACCGGCGCCGATGGCACCGTAGGCCGCCAGAGTGGAGGAAGAAGTGACCATGGGATAGATTCCATGATCCGGATCCTTTAAGGAACCCAGCTGTCCCTCCAGCAGAATTTCCTTTCCTTCCTTCAGCGCGTTCCAGAGGTAGGCAGAAACATCGCAGACATAAGGCTCTGCCATGCTGCGGTATTCCATCAGCTCTGTAAACAGGGCTTCAGGATCCAGAAGCGGCTTGTGATACAGATGCTCCAGAAGCACATTCTTGGTCTCTGTCACTCTCTTCAGCTTTTCCTTCAGGCTGTCCTCCTGGAACAGCTCGCTTACCTGGAAGCCGATCTTTGCGTACTTATCCGAATAAAAAGGCGCGATCCCCGATTTGGTGGAACCGAAGGATTTTCCCCCGAGCCGTTCCTCCTCGTACTGATCGAAGAGGATATGATAGGGCATTACCATCTGCGCCCTGTCGGAAATGAGGATCTTCGGTGCCGGAACGCCCTTGCTGACCACATCATTGTACTCCCTGAAAAACACGGGAATGTTCAGCGCCACACCGTTTCCGATGATACTGGTGGTATGGCCGTAGAATACGCCGGAGGGAAGTGTATGCAGAGCAAATTTCCCGTAATCATTGACGATGGTATGCCCTGCGTTGGCTCCGCCCTGGAACCGGATAATAATATCCGCCTCCCGTGCCAGCATATCCGTAATCTTTCCTTTCCCCTCGTCTCCCCAGTTCGCGCCGACAATTGCTTTTACCATAATTTTCCTCCCTGGCAGACCTCAGACATTGATCTCGGCTGTAAGCCCCAGCATCTCCTTATGGGACTCCAGCACCGGCTGTACGCACTCCCTGAGGAAACGCTCTGTCTGCTCTTTTGCTCTGCCTGTATATTTCGCTGGTTCCATCGCTGCCTCGAGCTCCTCCCGGGAAAGGGAAAACGCCGGATCTTCCGCGATCCTCTGCAGAAGATCGTTGTCCTTTCCCTCTTCCTTCACCGTACGCCCCGCCTCCATGGAAAGAGTGCGGATCCTCTCGTGGAGCTCCTGCCGGTCTCCGCCGGCCTTCACGGCATCCATCATGATATTTTCCGTTGCCATGAAGGGAAGCTCTGCCATCATATGCTTTTCGATGACCTTCGGGTATACCACCAGTCCGTCCACCACATTAAGACAGAGATCCAGGATCCCATCTACTGCCAGAAAGCCTTCCGGAATGGAAAGCCGCTTGTTGGCTGAATCGTCCAGGGTCCTCTCGAACCACTGAGCGGCGGCAGTGATGGCAGGATTCAGGGCATCGATCATTACATAACGGGAAAGAGAAGCGATGCGTTCACTCCGCATGGGATTTCTTTTGTAAGCCATGGCGGAGGAGCCGATCTGTGTCTTCTCAAAAGGCTCCTCTACCTCCTTCAGATGCTGCAGAAGACGGATATCATTGGACATCTTGTGGGCGCTCTGCGCGATCCCGGAGAGGATATTGCATACTCTGGTATCGACCTTCCGGGAATAGGTCTGCCCGGAAACCGGATAGCAGGCGTCAAAGCCCATCTTTTCCGCGATCATGGGATCGATCCTGTCGATCTTCTCCTGGTCTCCCTCAAAAAGCTCCAGGAAGCTTGCCTGTGTTCCGGTGGTTCCCTTGGAGCCAAGAAGCTTCAGCGTACCGAGCACATACTCCAGATCTTCAAGATCCATGAGAAAATCCTGGCACCAGAGGGCCGCCCTCTTTCCCACCGTGGTGGGCTGGGCCGGCTGAAAATGGGTGAAAGCCAGCGTAGGCTGAGCCTTGTACGTATCCGCGAAAACGGACAGATTCCGGATGACATTTACCAGCTTTTTCTGCACCAGGCGCAGGGCTTCCCGCATGACGATGATATCCGTATTGTCCCCGACATAGCAGGAGGTGGCCCCCAGATGGATGATTCCCTTCGCCCTGGGACACTGGACTCCATACGCGTATACATGGGACATGACATCATGCCGCACCACCTTTTCCCGGGCCTGGGCAACATCGTAATTGATATCCTCCGCGTGGCTTTTCAGCTCCTCGATCTGCTCCTCTGTGATCGGAAGTCCCAGCTCCTTTTCTGTTTCTGCCAGGGCGATCCACAGTCTCCTCCAGGTACGGAATTTCATATCCTGAGAGAAGATATACTGCATCTCCTTACTTGCGTATCTCTCCGAGAGAGGGCTTGTATATCTGTCTGTAGGCATATTCTCCTCTCCTTACAGGCCAAGCCGGTGGAATACTTCGTTGTAGGCTTCTTCGACATTGCCAAGATCCCTGCGGAAGCGATCCTTATCCAGCTTCTCGTTGGTATTGACATCCCACAGACGGCAGGTATCAGGAGAAACCTCATCTGCAAGGATGATCTGTCCATGGTAACGGCCGAATTCGATCTTGAAGTCGATGAGCTTCATACCGGCGTTCAGGAAATATTCTTTCATGATCTCGTTGATCTTCATGGTATAGGTACGGATCTGGTCGATCTCCTCTTTGGTGGCAAGGCCCAGAGCCAGGGCATAATCGTCATTGATGAAGGGATCTCCCAGGTCGTCGTTCTTGTAGCTGAACTCCAGGATCGGACAAAGGAGGGCTTTTCCTTCCTCTACGCCCATTCTCTTTGAAAAGCTGCCGGCTGCCACATTCCGTACAATAACCTCCAGCGGAACGATCTGCACCTTCTTTACAGCGGTTTCTCTGTCATTCAGTTCTTCGATGAAATGCGTAGGAATTCCTGCAGCCTCGAATTTCCGGAATACCAGATTTGTCATTCTGTTATTGATCACGCCTTTTCCCTGGATCGTGCCCTTTTTCACGCCATTGAAGGCAGTGGCATCATCCTTGTAGCTGACGATCACGATTTCCGGATCGTCTGTGGCGTAAACTTTTTTGGCTTTCCCTTCGTAAAGCTGTTCTCTTTTTTCCATGTTGATAATTCTGCTCCTTTCGAAAGAACCGTATTTGCAGTTCATTAGTATATCCTACAGACCAGCGAAAAGCAACGAAAAAAACGATCATGCCGTAATCTGTGCCTTTTCAGGAACCGGTGCTTCTGTGATAATCCCTGGTGAGGTCTGTCAGGATGTCATCGATTTCCTTCTGATTGACCGATGGATTTTCCACATGAGAAAACTCCTCCATCGTCCTGGAAACCGCTTCCCGGATATCCTGGGGAACCATCATCTCCTCCAGCGTTTTCTCGTACTCCTCCCGGTTACGGACACTCTTCAGGGCGATCAGATAGGTTTTCAGCTCCTCCAGGTCCATCTCCACATAGAAGGCGTTCCGGAAATTCTCCAGGGCATTTTCCATCTGAAACAGATGCGCGTAGGCACATCCAAGATTATGATAGCCGTACTGACGGACCTTCCTGTGTTCGGCTCCCTCCAGAATCTCCGTACTGGAAAGGTCTGCCTCTGCTTCCGAAATCACTTCCTGGTAGGAGTGGATGGCATTGACATACATACCGTTCTCCATCAGGGCGTCCCCCTTCTTTTTCAGACGCATCAGCCGGGATTCCCCGTTCAGGACGGTGAGCTTCGCGGACAGGTCTTTCAGCTCCTCATGGGAAAGAAAATTGATCTCCTTGAAAAGAGGATAGAAGATATCCTCCGCGTCCGCGTATTTTCCCAGATGCGAACGAAGCTTTCCGGCAAGCGAAACCAGCTTCAGCTCACTCTCGATCCACCTGCACAGGTTCTCGTTGATGAGGGAGGGATCTACCAGATACAGGTTGTGGTACACATAATAGCAGAGTTCTTCCAGGGAATAGATATTTGTACTGATATTTTCTATATAAAAGGGCGTCTGTGCCCTTTTTGTCTGACAAAGAATATATCCGCTCATCTGCCTTCCTCCTGCCACCGGACAGTTTCCCTCCAGACCTTGCCGCTGGACGGGAACAGCTCTCCAAACCCCAGGTCGGTGACGGTAATGATGCATTCCTCCGGGGAAACATATTCCATTTCCAGCAAAAGCCTTGTGGTTTTGGGCGGACGCTCCGGAAGTCCTGGCAGCGGCATGGCAACCCTTCGTTTATCCGCTCCTCCCAGAGTGCTCACCGTGAAAGCCAGCTCCTGGGTTCCGTCCAGCAGCAGCTCCAGAGTTTTATGGCACTCATACCAGTTTCGGCCTGCGCTGATCAGCGAATAGCAGGCGTCGGATCCCATGATGCGCATTTCCATTCCTACTTCCTGGTTCACCAGAGCTTTACTGAGAAACTGAAAGCCCCGGAGAGCACGGTCTTCGCAACGCTCCTTCGCGGCACAGCAGGCTCCTCTGGCATACAGGTTATTTCCCGAATAGACCTTTCTTTTCTGGAAGCACAGCATCTTCACCGACTGCTTCGCCCAGGACTGATCGAACCCTCTGCCGGTAAGCTGGATGCTGGAAAAAGGATCATTTCCGAGAGTCCGCTGTATGAACTTGCAGAAGGCATCGTCCTTGTCTTCCTCGTTCTCCGGAAGGGTTCCCTTCACTGCGCGGTCCAGCTTTACCACCACAGGCCGCGTGGCAGAACCGGCTACATACATCCTCCGGAACAGCACCAGATTGTCCATAAAATCGTACCAGCCCACGCTCCTGTTCAGGATCTCCTTTTTCTGGGGCAGGGTCATCGCATAATAATAGAAGCTTTCCGCATAATCCAGAAGGATGCACTGTTCCTCGCCAAACCCCATTTCCTTCAGGGCTGCCCGGAAGTTCCTCACTCTCACAGGCGTAAGATCCTCCGTGGTGATGGCCAGGCATTTGATATTTCTCTGAATATCTGCCACTCCCAGAAACCGGAGCATTCCCTTCAGAAAATGGGCGATGAGGTTCCATGGCTCCAGTTTTTCTCCATCAAACAGGATGCCCTCTCTTTGCCCGGAAAGCTCATAAAGATCGCTGATCAGTTCGCCTCCATGCTGTTCCGCAAAATATCCGGTATCCGGTCCTGCCATAAATTCTCCGGCATCCGCCCTCCTGTAAAGAGCTGTGGGAGCTTCATACTGGCTGGCACCGGCTTTTAAGGAGAGGGAACGCATTTCCTGGGCTCTCCGGTCATAATAGCAGATCTGTGTGTATTCCCGGCCAAAGTCCAGTCCTACGATCAGATCGCGGATCTCATTCATAGTTGACCCCCTTTTTAATTTGTTCTCAGGGTAAACATCTGTTCAATAAACTGCTCCTGGCGGAGATACTTTTTCAGCTTTTCATTTGCCTCCTGATCCCTTCCCAGCTTTCTGGAGGAAAGGATCTGGTTCAGCAGCTGGTACTTGCTCTCCGGTTTCCCCTCGCTGCGTACCGGAGAGATGACCTTTTCCGTGGTATTCCGGATATTTCCCCGGCTCTCGATCTGAAAAAAGTAACGGAGCTTCTCCCCATAGAAAAGGGTAAATGTCTTTACAAAGATTCCCTCGTAAACCTCGGTCAGGATCTTCTGGCGGTAATCGTCTGTTTCCTCTTCACTGGCTTCCAGTCGGTAGAACAATGTCACCTTGTCCTCCGGAAGCGCATGACATTCCACAAATACCTTGTCGTCCAGCTGATACGGGCTGAGAAGGGAAGAGGGCAGCCAATGATAGAATTCAAAGATCATCCCTCTTTCCATGCATTCTGCCAGAAGCTCCTCTTTTAAGGAAAGATTTTTTCCTTTGGGATCCTTTTCCCTGGCAAGGGCCTTAAACAGGGCCATATGGCAGATGATATTCACCGGCCAGCTGTTCTTATAGGCATACTCCAGGCAGCCCCGGATATAGGGAGAGACAGGATTTTCCTTCACAAAGCTTCCATAAGAAAGCTGGGTCAGATAGGCACCGATGATCCGTTCCTTGCCGGAATGCCGCATATAAGAAGCCAGGATCTTTTCGCCCTCTCTGTCATAGTTCTGCGTCAGCATCAGAAGGCTGAGGATCTTCTCTTCAAAATCGAAGGTATCCAGGTCGAAGCCTCTGGCGCTCTCCAGGAGATTCATCAGCTCCTGCATGGGGCCCACCCGGTATTTCATCAGGTATTTCAGGATTTCCTCATCATAAACGCCGTCCTGGTATACTTCTCCTGCCAGCGCCACCAGTTCGTCGTCCTGTTCCCCTTCCTTCCGGGCAATGATCCTGCTGACCATGCGAAGGAGAAGCCTGGGCTCGATCCCTTCGGTGCCGAATTCGGAAACCACCTGGAAGGCGTTTTCAAACCTCCCTCTGGAGATCAGAATCTCCAGAAGCGCCTTCTTATCTACCCTCGCATATTCCCTGAAATCCATCCCGGAAAGGCTTCTGGAGAGATCCTCCCCATTCATGTTGCTCCTGTAATAATCCAGGATTCTTTTCCTGGTCCTGTTCCTGTATTCCTCTGTAAAAGCAGGCGACTTGGCCAGCAGCAGGAAAATCTCGATGGTCTCCCGGGTGACTTCCGCATTCTCGCAGAAGTACAGAAGCACTCCCGGCTCCGCCACTCCCATGCGCAGGATCTTCTCCACGTGCTCCTTTTCGTCCATAAGCTTTTTCAGATTGTAATCCACCGTGGTGCCGTAGCGGCGCTGCTTTTCATCCTGGAAGAAGATCGCCGCGTCGTCTGTATACAGACGGATATAGGCAAACCCCTGCATGCAGGGATATACCTCCTCCTTGCACAGCTGGCTGTGCTTCACGATGATATTCCGGACCTTCCTGTCCTCACAGTACAGACGGCTGCAGAAAAGCTGGCTTCCCAGTGAAAGGGCTTCTTCCTCGTTTTCCGGCATTTCCATGAATTCCTGGTAAAGAATGGAATAATCTTCTCCGCATCTTCCTTCCTTCAGCTTTTTCCTGGTGAAGGACTCTATGCTCTCCCTGTACCGCTCGTAAGTATCCGGATCCTGTTCCTTCCGGCTGATCACATTGGCGTAAAGAAACGCTTTCCTGGTGTCTCCCAGCGTATTGGTATTGTAGGCAAAGTACATCAGCAGGGGTCTTGGGAGCTCCCTGTGGTAGGAAATATCCAGGGTCTCCATATAATACTCATAAAGCCGCGTCAGGCGGCTTCCCCGTTCCACTGCCTTTTCAAACCAGGGAAAATACTCCTTTTTTCTGGGATTCCCCAGAATGATATACCGGCAGACCGCTTCGAGCGCGTCGTCTGAGGGGAAAGCCCTGTAGCAGGCGCATAGAGCCTTGTACAGACTCTCCGAGAAGGTTTTCTCGTATCCTGAAAGATAACAGAAGCGCATACAGAGCTCTTCCTGCAGGAGGCCGTTCTTTTCCGCGTAAAGAAACACCTGCGTCCAGAAGCCGCTGCTCTTTCGCAGGAGCCCGTATTCCAGACAGATCCTGTCCCAGGCCTCGATGTACAGCACGGGATTGCGGCTGCCTCTCTCAAACTGCTCCTCCAGCTTCATCAGTGTCTTCTTAGAGGACCCCAGGTATTCCAGTTCTGAATATAGAAGAAGGATCAGAAGAAGGTCGCTGTCCTCCTTCTGATGATAGAAGTTCAGCATCTTCTGGGCAGTGATCTGCCTGTCTGTAAAAAGCCCTGTTTCCGTACAGAGGAACAGATAGGCTCCTGCCAGCTCGATCTCCTTTGCCGTAAATACCTTGTCCTGGAAGGTGGTAAGCAGCTCTTTTGCCTCCTCCGTCTTTCCTTCCTTGTGGAGAAGCCAGGCATGGTACAGCCGGTACTCCGGATAATCGAACCCGGATTCCTCCATCCGGTTCAGCTCGAAAAGGCTGCCCACGATCCATTCCGACATATCCAGCTTCCCGCAGCGCCATTTCAGATAATCCTTCCAGAGGACCAGACTGTGCTTTTTTTCCTCCAGCCGTACATTGACGCCTTTTTTCTGTCCCCTGGAGGCGATGATATCGATCGCGATCGTCTCGTAGGGACTGGCGACGCGGATCTGGCCGTAATGCTTCCCGTTTCTTAAAAAGGCCTTGTCCACCACGAAGGGCAGATCGTAAAAGCTGCCGATAAAGTCTTCGCTGGTAAGGACTTTTTTTTCGACCTTTATAAAATCCCCCACCGTCTCTATCTCCAGACGCAGATGCCCCCAGGTATTCTTGCTGATCCGGACCGAATCGGAAACAGATTCCGTGACGGAATAAAACTCCTTCCGGTCCTCTGCGGAAGAAATACGGACCTCCTCCTTCAGCCCCGCGGATATCAGGAACTCCTCCACATTCTGATAGGTGACCGGCTGCATGTTGAAGCCCTGATAGAGGGCCAGCAGCTTCTGGTCATTTTTCCTTCTGCTCTCCTCCAGAATGATCTCCTGAAAGCGGGCGTCGGAAAACAGCCTGCATGCCTCCCGGAAGTCCGCGTTGGCAAGGCGGCAAAAATCCTCCAGACTGTGAATTTCTCCCAGGGAAGAGGTGATTTCCCCGGAATCCGTTATGATCTCAAAGGGAAGAGAAAATTCCCCGATATTTGTGGTAAAGATAAGAAAGCCCTGCCTGGTTTCCCCCGGCTGCATGCCAATGGTATCCACACCGTAGGGAAGAGTTATGGCCGTTCCCTGGAATTCCTCCATCCCCGGTACCATTCTTCTGTCCGTGGAGGTCACATACCCTCGTATCTTCCGTTCATCTGCGGCGCCGAAATACATTTCTCTGCGGCAGGTATCTCCGGATTTCAGATAAACTGTGATCTTGTCCTGGGAAAAAAGCAGCTGCCCCTGTTCATTTTGAAACTTTCCGGCCAGCAAGTGCTCGATCCGTTTTTTCACTCCCGTCTCCCCCTGTAATACGTTTTATAGAAAACGGACAAAACGCTTCCGTTTTTTCGCGTTTACGATAATACTTCTTCCCTGAGCGGAATGGAGCCGGCAGCGCCGGGACGCGTAACACTGATGGAAGAAGCCCTGGCGGCGATACGCAGGCACTCTGCCGGATCCTTGCCCTCAATGGCGGAGGAGATAAAATAGCCGGTAAAGGTATCTCCGGCTGCGGTGGTGTCTACTGCCGTGACCGGGAAGATCCCCTGCCGGTAGATTTTCTCTCCCTCCATGTAGCAGGACCCGTCCCCGCCAAGGGTCAGGACCACATTCGCCTCCGGATAACGCTGCCTCATGACGCCGAGGATCCTGTCCGGCTCTTTTTCGCCGGAAATCTGGAAGCCCTCCACCTCGTTGATCAGGAAAAGGGATACCTTGGACAGATCACAGCCGGAAAGGTTTTCATCATAGGGAGAAGGATTCAGTACGATGACCATCCCCTTTTTATAGGCCTGGTCGATAATATAGGGCATCTCATTGATCTCGTTCTGCAGGACCAGATAATCTCCCTTTTCAAAATGGGACATCACCTCGTCCACATAATCCTCTGAGATGGCACGGTTGGAGCCGCCATAGAGAAGGATGCTGTTCTGGCCGTCCTTATCTACCTGGATCACTGTATGGCCGCAGGGAACAGAAACGGTTTTCAGAAGAGAAATGTCCACGCCGTTCTTCTGGAGCTCCTCCCGGAGAATTTCTCCGCCGTTCCCGATAAGCCCCGCATGAAACACCGGCGCGCCGGCCTTCGCAAGGGCAATGGACTGGTTCAGTCCCTTTCCGCCGCAGAAAATGTTCCTGCTGCTGCAGGCCTGGGTTTCTCCCGGCAGAAGAATATGATCCATCTGATATACGTAGTCTACATTCAGTGATCCGAAATTCAGTACCTTCATTGCTGCATCTCCTTTCTCCGAAGGATATCATAGACCTCTGCTTTCTGTGAAAGCCGGACGTACAGCCCCATCTGCGGATGCGGCGCACTTTCCATCTGATCTCCCTCCAGTGTGCGTATCTCCTGTACGACGGCGCAGAGATTCTGCCCGTCCGGTTTCATGATTTCCACTTCTTCTCCCACAGAGAATTTGTTTCTCTGGGTGATCCGGATCCTCCCGTCGCCGGCAGTCTCTTCGACAAAGCCAAGATAGGTATATTCCTTTACATACGTATTGCTGTCATAGATCTGACTGTTTTCATCCGGTTTTCCGTAAAAAAAGCCGGTGGTAAATAGCCGGTAGGTACAGTTTGAAATCTGTTCCCGGTACCAGGGCATGTTCTGCTCATATTTCTCCCGGCTTTCAAAAAGATCGTCCAGGGCCTTCCGGTAGGTGCGGGCTACTGTGGCAACATAAAGGGCCGTCTTCATCCTCCTCTCGATCTTCATGCTGTCCACCCCGGCGTCCACCAGATCCGGAAGGTGTTCTACCATGCAAAGATCTTTGGAATTGAAGATATAGGTTCCCCGCTCATTTTCATACACCGGCATGTACTCGCCGGGCCTTGTCTCCTCCACGATGGAATACTTCCATCTGCAGGGGTGCGTGCAGGCTCCCTGATTTGCGTCCCGCCCTGCCAGGAAATTGCTGAGCAGGCATCTTCCCGAATAGGAAATACACATGGCGCCATGCACAAAGGTTTCTATCTCAAGCTCCGGCGGAACTGCCCTGCGGATTTCCGTGATTTCCTGCAGGGAAAGCTCCCTGGCTGTCACGACTCTTTTCGCGCCAAGCCTGTGCCAGAACAGAAAGGTTTCATAGTTGGTATTATTTGCCTGGGTGCTGATATGAAGGTCAATTCCTTCGCAAAGCTCCCTGGCCATGGTAAATACGCCGGGATCCGCAATGATCAGGGCATCCGGCTTCAGGACGGAAAGCTCCTTCAGGTACTCCCGGATCCCGGACAGGTCGCCGTTATGGGCCAGGATATTCACCGTCACATGCACCCTGACACCGTGCATATGGGCAAAGCGGATTCCCTCCTCCATATCCTGCCTGGAGAAATTCTTCGCCTTTGCCCGGAGGCCAAAAACCTCGCCGCCGATGTACACCGCGTCTGCGCCGTAAATACATGCGATCTTCAGTACCTCCAGGCTGCCCGCCGGAACCAGGAGCTCCGGTTTTTTCTTCCATGATCCATTCATGCTGATTCTTTTTCCTCCAAAAATCCCATCCTTATAATCTGACGGTATAGGAAAGACCGTCTCCTATGGGAAGCACAGTCGTGGAAAGCTCCGGATCGTGCGTGATGGCAAAAAGATATTCCCGCATCCGTTTATAGATGGTCCGGTTTCTTCTCTCCACCAGAAAATGGGATTCCAGAATATCCCCCTCCTGCAGTACATTATCGGAAAGGAGTACCCCTCCTTCCGGAAGAAGCCTCTTGATCTGAGGGAGCCAGTGGATATACTGGCCCTTCGCCGCATCCATGAAGATCAGGTCGAACTCACCCTCCAGGGACGGCAGGATTTTCTCCGCATCTCCGCATAAAAGCGTGATCTGCTCCTCTCTTCCTGCCCTCCGGAAATTCTCTCTGGCAAGAGGGATCCGCTTTTCATAATTTTCGATCGTCACGACAGACAACTCTGCCGGACCATATTCACAAATAAGAAGTGTGGAGAAGCCAATGGCCGTCCCCACCTCCAGTACCCGCCGCGGTTTTTTTTCGGCCAGCAGCGTCTTTATAAATCTCTGGGTGCTTTTCCGGATCACCGGAACGCCCTCCATACGTGCCTCTTTTTCCATATTTTCCAGGAAAAGGGTATTGCCTGTATCCAGAGAATCCAGGTATACCTGCATTCTTTCCTCCAGGATCATGCGGCTGTGACTCCTTCCTGGTCCTTATCGCCGGAAAGGATCCCCAGGATCCGGTTCGGCGTATAGGCGGTGCTGAGAAGATAAGTACCCGGAAGGATCTTTCCATGGTAATTGGACACGAATTCCTGGGCAATAAACACATAGGCGTTCTGGATGAGGCCCTTGCTCTCCAGTGTCCTGGCGACGCTCAGGATCGAAGCGGATTCCTGGATCACCACGGTGACCTCCTGTCCGTCTCCCGGACTCATGGCCTGCTGGTTGAAAACATCATAGCCGAAATGGTAAGCTGTTTTCCCTGCATAAAAGATCAGAACCGCTACGCAGGCGTACAACGTCAGCCGGAAGACTCCTCCCGCCAGAGCAAGCCCTACCTTTCCTGCCGTATCTCTTACACTGCTCATATCTCTGTTATCCTCCCTGTTTCCCGGCGCATACGAAAGCCGCAGACCTTATCCCTGTTTCTCCGGGATGGTGATCTCGATCCCCTCTGTCAATGTCCGGCAGACCTTCTGCAGCAGCCGGCAGAGAGCCAGCTCCGCCTCCAGATACGCATTGACCTCCGGCTTCTTTCTCAGCTCCGAGGATTCGAAATCCAGCTTTTCCACCAGGGAAAAAAGCTCTTCCCCGGAGATATCCTGCTGAAAACGGAAATTATCTGCCCGGAAATTCGTGACCCGTTTAAAAACCTCCGGATCTGCCGACAGACGGTCCTCCTGAATCCGGAAGTCCGTATAGATCTCACTTGCCCGGATCGCTTCCAGGAGCTCCCACGTCAGTCTTTCTATTTCATCCATTTCTCAGGCCTCCATGATAATGGGAAGTATCATCGGGCTCCTTTTCGTAGCTTTCCATACATAACCCGAGAGCGCTTCCTTCACTTCCGTCTTGATCCTGCTCCAGTCGGTGACGCCCTTGTCCATACAGGCCTCCAGCGCCTCTTCGACCGCATTTCTCGCATGCTCCATGAGATCCTCGGATTCCCTTACATAGACAAACCCGCGGGAAACGATATCCGGCCCGGAAAGGACCACGTTGGAATGACGTTCCAGTGTCATTACGATGATGATGATTCCATCCTCTGCCAGGCGCTGCCTGTCCCGAAGGACCACATTGCCCACATCGCCCACGCCAAGCCCGTCCACAAGGATGGCGCCTGTCTGTACACTGCCGGTGATGACGGCTTTTTCTTCGGAAAGCTCCAGCACATTGCCGGAGGACAGGATCAGAATATGATCTCTGGGTATGCCCAGCTCCTCTACCAGATTTGCCTGGGCAGTCAGATGACGGTATTCCCCATGTACCGGGATGGCGTAGCGCGGCCGTACCAGAGAGTAGAGAAGCTTAATCTCCTCCTGGCAGGCATGTCCGGAAACATGGGCGTCCTGAAAGATCACCTTTGCCCCTTTCATGGACAGCTCGTTGATCACCTTGGAGACCGCCTTCTCGTTCCCGGGAATCGGATGGGAGCTGAAAATGATGGTATCATTGGGTTTGATCGTAATTTTCTTATGAATATTCGCCGCCATCCTG
>JAFOJB010000301.1 GCA_017420455.1 Blautia sp. | reverse complement strand
TGTTGTCCTTGCGACAGCTTATCCAGATTATCACATCTTCAAAGCCTTGTCAAGAACTTTTTTTATTTTCTTTTTGCTATCTCGTCGACAGCTTGTTTATATTATCACATGAGCAAGCCTTTGTCAACAAGAATTTTCAACTTTTTTTAAAAGCTGAAACGGAGAAGGAGGGATTTGAACCCTCGCGCCGGTCACCCGACCTATACCCTTAGCAGGGGCACCTCTTCGGCCTCTTGAGTACTTCTCCGGACTCCGAATTCTACCAGGGATATTCAGTTGGAGTACGCCTTTTCCGAAAGCGCATAAATGATTATACTAAAGAAAACCCGTCTTGTCAACGGGTTTTCTGATTTTTTTTAACTGCCTGTCATCCCGGATACAATTCACGGTCCCGCCGGCCGGGGACTGTAACTCATCCCATTCTTGCGGCGATCTTTTCCTCATAACCCGGGTTCTTCTTGGAAAATGTATCATAGGCTTTGGTATAATTCTTGTAAGCATCGGAGGTCATGAATTTTTTATAAGCCTCAGCAGCCTCTGACTGCATTGCTCCGGATATTTTCGCAGCCGGGAGGACATTATATCCTCCTTCGCCTTTCTGCGTCATGAAAGTCTCTATACAGGGATATTCCTGTTCATTCTCCAGCACAAGGTGGAAGATGATATACACATAGGAATGATCTGCCTTTTCAAAGATGGTATCGCAGTCCCTGATTTTCATCTCCGTGTAAGCGTGAGCTTCGTAATATTTCATGGCACTTTCTATCTCTGTCCGGAGATCTGTAGGGATATCCTCCTCGATCCCGTAGCATTTGGCCGCCCGGTCCACCTTCCCCTCTGTCTCCGCAGAGATCAGTTCCTTCACGACATTGATGGCCGAGCCATGATTCACGCCCCAGCTTTTCACCTTCAGTACGGCAAAAACCACAACGGCAGCCACTGCAGCTACGATCACGATCCATTTCGGATTCACCGGGAAAGCTTTCTTTGCTGCAGTCCTTTTCCTTCCCCCGGTATTCCTGCCTTTCTGAGAAGACCTGCTGTTTCTTTCCCTGACAGCTCCGCCCGCACTGTGTCCTCCGGAGGATGCGGCAGGACGGCTGGCTGTACGGGTGTCCCGGTCGGCAGCCGGTCGATTTGCACGGGCACTCCTGTTCACAGAATCCCGGGCAGTACGGGGGGGCCTGTCTGCAGAAGGATGAGGGGTCTGCGAACTCCTGCCTGCAGAAGCACGCGAGGTGCGATTGCTCTTTTCTGAAGCTGTACTCCCGCCTGTACGTACGCCCCTCTCTGCAGATGTACGGGCCGCGGCACGCTTCTCCCTGTCTTCAGATGTACGGATCGCCGTATGTGCCTTTTTTCCTTCCATCGAACGAGAGGCTGTTTCCGCTGCCCCTCTGCCCTGATTCGTTCCGGCGCTGCCCTTTACTCTGCCAGGCTCGTTTTCTGCAGAATGGGATACCGTCCTGACCGTCTTACGCTGCTGATTTGTCCCGGCACTGCCTTTCATCCTGCCTGGCTCTTTATCCATCATAGTGATCACTTATCCTCTCCGGAATCATCTTCCGACCCCTCAGAATTAAGCATTTCTTCTATTATATTGTTGATGTCGTCCGAAATGACTTCCTCCGGCTCCTCCTCTATATCCCCTGTTTCCGGTTCAGCGGCGCTGTTTTCCGACATTTCTTCTGTCCCCCCGGCATTCGGTTCTTCTTTCTTTTCTCTGACCTTCGCCACGCCTGCCACTGTCACATTTCCTGTCAGATTGATCAGTTTCACACCGGAGGTAATCCTGCCGACCACGGAAATCCCTTCGCAGGGCATACGGATGATCACGCCTTCTGTAGTGATCAGCATGATCTCGTTCTCTTCATTCACTGCCTTTGCTCCGATGACATTTCCGGTCTTTTCGGTTATCTTATAGCACTTGACTCCCTTTCCTCCCCTGTTCTGGGCAGAAAATTCCTTTATAACCGTCCGTTTTCCCATACCCTTTTCAGAAACTGCCAGCAGGTAATCTCCCTGGGTATCCAGCTGCATCGCAACGACCTCGTCTCCATCCGTAAGATTAATTCCCCGGACTCCCATGGAGCTTCGTCCGGTAATGCGCACATCGCCCTCATGGAAGCGGATGCACATCCCATCCTTCGTGATCAGGAAAACGTCCTTCGTATTATCTGTGGTCTTGACCTCGATCAGCTCATCGTCATCCTTAAGAACAATGGCTGTCAGCCCTGTCTTCCGGACATTCGCGTATTCTTCGACCGGCGTCTTTTTCACAACGCCTTTCTTCGTAGCCATCAGGAGATATTCCCCTTCACGGATTCCGGAAATCGGAATGACCGCAGTGATCTTTTCCCCGGGAGAAAGCTGCAGAAGATTGACGATCGCAGTACCGCGGGCTGTCCGGCCTGCCTCCGGCACCTCATAAGCCTTCAGCCGGTAAACCCGTCCCGTATTGGTAAAGAACATAAGATAATGATGGGTGGTGGTCATCAGAAGCTCGTCAATGTAATCGTTCTCCAGGGTCTGCATGCCCTTGATCCCTCTTCCGCCCCGGTTCTGGCTGCGGAAATTATCCACCGTCATCCGCTTGATATATCCGCCCTTTGTCATGGTTATGACCGTATTTTCCTTCGGAATCAGATCCTCCGTGGTAAAGTCATAAACATCGAACCCTATGGCGGTTCTCCGTTCATCTCCGTATTTCTCTGCGATCGCCAGGATTTCCTCCCGGATCACTCCAAGAAGGAGATGTCTGTCTGCCAGGATCGCTTCATATTTCTGGATCCGTTCCATCAGCTCCCTGTATTCCGCCTCCAGCTTTTCTCTTTCCAGACCGGTCAGAGCGCGCAGACGCATGTCAACGATAGCCTGGGCCTGTACGTCCGTCAGCGAAAAGCGGGCCATCAGCTCCTGCTTTGCTTCCTGAACATTCCGCGAAGACCGGATGATGCGGATCACTTCGTCGATATTATCCAGAGCCTTTAAGAGTCCCTCCAGGATATGAGCTCTCTCCCTGGCCTTATTCAGGTCGTACCGGGTCCTCCTGGTTACTACATCCTCCTGATGCCGGAGATAATGCTCCAGCATTTCCTGAAGATTCAGTACCTTTGGTTCCAGACTCCCTTTATTGGGCACGAGAGCCAGCATGTTCACTCCGAAGGTATCCTGCAGCTGTGTATGTTTATACAGCTGGTTCAATACAACATTGGCATTGGCGTCCTTCCGGAGGTCGATGCAGATGCGCATACCCTCTCTGCTGGAATGATCGTTCAGATCTGTGATTCCTTCGATCTTCCTGTCCCGGACCAGCTCTGCGATCTTGGCGATCAGCCTGGCCTTGTTTACCAGATAGGGAAGCTCCGTCACGATAATCTGGGATTTCCCATTAGGAAGGGTTTCGATATTGGTGACTGCCCTGACCCGGATCTTTCCTCTTCCGGTCCGATAGGCCTCCTCGATCCCCCTCTTTCCAAGGATGGTTGCCCCCGTGGGGAAATCCGGCCCCTTTACGATTTCCAGAAGCTCTTCGATAGAGGTCTCCCTGTTTTCCTCTACAATATTGTCAATGATCTTCACTACCGCATCGACGATCTCTTTCAGGTTGTGGGGAGGAATATTCGTTGCCATTCCCACGGCAATTCCTGCCGTCCCGTTTACCAGAAGGTTGGGATAACGGGAAGGCAGCACCACCGGCTCTCTTTCTGTCTCGTCAAAGTTCGGCTGGAAATCCACCGTATCTTTGTTGATATCCGCCAGCATCTCCATGGATATCCTGCTGAGACGTGCCTCCGTATACCGCATGGCCGCAGCGCCGTCTCCATCCACAGAGCCGAAATTTCCGTGGCCGTCCACCAGCGGATAGCGGAAAGACCAGTCCTGTGCCATGTTGACCAGTGCTCCGTAAATGGAGCTGTCCCCATGGGGATGGTATTTACCCATTGTATCACCTACGATACGCGCGCACTTACGATGCGGCTTATCGGGGGTATTATTCAGTTCGATCATGGAAAAAAGCACCCGGCGCTGTACCGGCTTTAATCCGTCTCGTACATCCGGCAGGGCTCTCTGGGCGATGACACTCATGGCGTAGTCGATGTAGGACTCTTTCATAGTTTTTTCCAGGTCGACATCATGGATTTTATCAAAAACGTTGTCTTCCATTCTTTCTTCTCCCGGTTATTTATGATTCCAGTGTAAAAAGACACCATTGGGCTCATTCCGATGAACGGTCTTTCTGCCCCATATCACACCAGATATTTGGTTGCAATGCACCACGGACATTCCCATTTTGCCCGCACTTTCAGGGTACTGCGCTGCAGGAACGGCTGGTATCCGCGTCAGATATCGAGGTTCTTCACAAAACGGGCGTTTTCTTCGATGAACTCTCTTCTGGGCTCTACCTTGTCTCCCATGAGCGTTGTAAAAGTCAGATCGACCTCTGAGGCAGCTTCCTCGTCCATGGTCACCCGGAGCAGAATCCTTCTCTCCGGATCCATGGTGGTTTCCCACAGCTGATCCGCATCCATCTCTCCAAGTCCTTTGTACCGCTGGATCTTATTGTTTCCGTCCCGTCCGATTTCTGTAAGAATGGAATTTAATTCATCGTCATCGTACGCATACCATACCTTTTTGTTCTTTTCGACCTTAAAAAGCGGAGGCTGTGCCAGATATACATAACCCTGCTTGATCAGCTCCGGCATGAACCGGTACAGAAAGGTAAGCATGAGCGTCGCGATATGGGCTCCGTCCACATCGGCATCTGTCATGATAATGATCTTGTGGTAACGGAGCTTCGTAATATCAAAATCATCATGGATCCCGGTTCCGAAGGCCGTGATCATGGACTTGATCTCTGCATTGGAATAGATTCTGTCCAGACGTGCCTTTTCCACATTCAGGATTTTCCCTCTCAGAGGAAGAATAGCCTGTGTAGCCCGGTTTCTGGCGCTCTTCGCGGAGCCGCCGGCAGAGTCTCCCTCGACAATATAGATCTCACAGTTTCTGGGATCCTTGTCCGTGCAGTCCGCCAGCTTCCCGGGCAGCGACATCCCGTCCAGGGCCGATTTTCTCCTGGTCAGATCCCGGGCCTTTCTGGCCGCTTCTCTGGCCCGCTGCGCCAGAATGGATTTTTCCACGGTAACCTTGGCAACGGAGGGATTCTGCTCCAGGAAGAGCTCCAGCTGGCGGCTGACCACATTGTCCACCGCGCCTCTGGCTTCACTGTTTCCAAGCTTCTGCTTTGTCTGCCCCTCAAACTGAGGATCCTCGATCTTTACACTGACAATGGCAGTAAGACCCTCCCGGATATCATCCCCGGAAAGATTCGGTTCACTGTCCTTCAGAAGCTTGTTTTTCCTGGCGTAATCGTTGAAGGTCTTTGTGATGGCATTCCGGAAGCCTATGATATGTGTGCCGCCCTCAGGCGTGTTGATATTATTTACAAAACCGTAGCTGTTCTCTGTATAGGAGTCATTGTGCTGCATGGCCACTTCCACTGCCACGCCGTCCTTAACGCCCTCGCAGTATATGATCTCCGGATAAAGCGCTTCCTTGCTCCTGTTCAGGTACTGTACGAATTCCCGGATTCCGCCCTCATAGTGGAAGACCTTTTCCCGGACGGACTCTTCTCTTGTATCTCTCAGAACGATCCGGAGCCCTCTGGTCAGAAATGCCATCTCCCGCAGGCGCTGCTTCAGAATATCATAATCATATACCGTTTCCTCAAAGATCTGTCTGTCCGGGAAAAAGGATACGGTTGTCCCGGTTCTCTCCTTCTCACATTCCCCGATCACCTTCAGGGCATAGACCACCTTTCCCCTCTCATAGCGCTGACGATAAACCTTGCCCTCATGATAAATGGTTACCTCCAGCCACTCGGAAAGGGCATTGACGACAGACGCGCCGACTCCGTGCAGACCGCCGGATACCTTGTACCCTCCGCCGCCGAACTTCCCTCCGGCATGCAGAATGGTGAATACAACCTCTACTGCAGGAATGCCTGCCTTATGGTTGATCCCTACAGGAATTCCCCTGCCATTATCCACAACCGTGATGGAATTGTCAGGGTTAATGGTAACCTCGATCTCCGTACAAAAACCAGCCAGTGCCTCATCCACCGCATTATCTACGATCTCGTAAACCAGGTGATGGAGCCCCCGGCTGGATGTACTGCCGATATACATGCCAGGCCTTTTTCTGACTGCTTCCAGTCCTTCCAGGATCTGGATCTGGTCTGCGCCATATTCCGTATTTTCGCTCCCCATGCTTTTCCTCCTGCTCTTCCATGTGCCGTCTCGATGACGCTCACTTCAGGGTTTCAATATAGACATACTAATACCAATTTAGTATAGCACAAAAACGGAAGCTTTTCTATACTTTATTTCCCCAGCAGATATTGATAAATGTCCCTCCGGGTCATTCCCCTGTCCCTTGCCGCGAGCTTCATGGCCTCCTTCCGGGGACTGCCTTTTTCCTCATAAAGCTTCACATGCTCTTCTATGGAAATATCCTCCCATGCTTCCCGTTCTTCTGCAAGGATCTCCCGGCGGTCCTTCCCCTCGATCACCAGCACACATTCTCCCAGGGGCTCCTTCTGCCTGTATAATTCCAGTACCTGCGAAAGGGTCGACGCAAAACCTTCTTCATGCTTCTTGGTGAGCTCTCTGCAAAGAGTCATCCTCCTGTCCCCCAGAATTTCCAGAAGCTCCTCCAGCGTCTTTACCAGCCTGTGAGGAGCTTCATACAAAATGATGGTCCTGGTTTCCCTCTCAAGCTCCTCCAGGATCCTCCGGCGTTCTTTTTTTTCGGACGGGAGAAAAGCCTCAAAGGCAAACCGCCTGGTGGGCAGCCCGGAGATGGTCAGCGCGGTGATGCAGGCGCACGGTCCCGGAAGAGAAGTGACCGTGATTCCCGCTTCCAGACACATTTTTACCAGCTCCTCCCCGGGGTCGGAGATTCCCGGCGTTCCGGCGTCCGTGATCAGGGCAATGTTCTTCCCCTCCAGCAGCCGTTCCACCAGCTGGCGTCCTTTTTCTATCTTGTTATATTCATGATAGCTTGTCATGGGAGTATGAATATCAAAATGATTCAGAAGCCTGATGCTGTTCCTGGTATCTTCCGCCGCGATCAGATCCGCTTCCTTCAGGGTACGGATCACCCGCAGAGTGATATCCTCCAGGTTTCCGATCGGCGTCGCGCATAAGAATAATGTTCCGCTCATAGTAGATTCTCCTGTTTCCTGCCGTGGTGATGCTGTTACCGTCTTTTTGCACCGGAATTTCAGATCAGACCATTTTGTATATTTCCAGAATGTCCCGGGTATATCTCCCCGGTTTTTCATAAACGACCAGAGGCCGTTCCACCTGTATCCTGGAATTTCCGCCCTTTACGGCCTCGATCAGTATCATATTCGGCTCCCGGTCGATAAAGGGATGTACCAGCTGCATCCGCTTTGGCTCCAGCTGATACCGGATGAGGGTATTCATGATCTCTGCCAGGCGGAAAGGCCTGTGGACCATGTAAAAGCGTCCTCTGTCCGGAAGGAGACGGGCTGTCTGACGGACTACATCCTCCAGAGTACAGAGGATTTCATGCCGGGCGACCGCTTTTGGACGATCAGGGTTCTGAAGGCCGTGATTTCCGATCATGTAAGGAGGATTGCAGGTCACGACATCAAAAGAAGCTGCCCCAAAAATGTCAGCAGCTTCCCTGATATCACCGCAGACAATCTTTACCCGGTCCTCCAGATGGTTGTACCGGACACTCCTGTCTGCCATTTTGGCGCATTCTTCCTGAATTTCCAGTCCGACAAACTCTCTGCCCTCTGTGCGGGCTGAAAGAAGTATCGGAATGATCCCGGTGCCTGTCCCCAGGTCCAGAATGCGTTCTCCTTTTCTGATCCTCGCAAATCCGGTCAGTAAAACGGCATCCATCCCGAAGCAGAATTTCCCGGGGTCCTGAATGATATAATACCCGTTCTGAAGGTCGTCCACCCTCTCGTTATTCCTGACCAGATCCTCTGTCATTTTTTACAGCTTCTCCTTCTCTGTTTCCGGAACGGTGCTCTCTTCTTCTGCGGTTCCGGCTGCTCCGGCTTTTCCCCTCATGGTTCGGACTGCTCTCTGCGCCCTTTCCGGAGATATCTCCTGGGACGTTCTCCCTGGCATTGCCGCCCTTTCCCTGGGAATCTTTTGCCGGGTTTTCTCTCGATGCATGATCCCTCGCGGCATTTTCCCTTGCACCGCCTTTGCCCTGGCCTTCCTTTCCTCCCGGGTCACCCTTCTGCGGCTCCCTGTTCCTGTCCTGGGCGGCTCTTTTCTGCGCCTTTGGCGGTTCACTCCTGTCATTTACACGGGTCTGGGCGTTTTTTCCATCCTCCGGGGCTTCCTCCAGGGCACGGTCCTGCATCCTGCGCGACTTGCGGCGCTCACGTCTGCGGCTCTCCTTTCCCCCTTCTTTCGGATTTTCTTCCCTTCCCGGCTCTCTCCAGATTTCTTCTTCAGAGACCGGCTCCTCAGGAGTACTCTCCATCAGATCCGGATAATAATGCCCTCTCTCCTCCCGGATATAATCCTCGGGATCTTCATTTTTACCTTTTTTCTTCCGCGGCCTGAACTGAATCTCCTTTACAGGATATTCCTGCAGCTCTTTTTCATCGTCGATCTCTACCATCACCTTAACCAGCTGACGAAGGACATTTACGCTGTGCACCGTTCCATGATGTCCATCGGGTGTGGTCACGCTGTCCCCTATTTTCGGAAGCTGCTTATTCAGCTCCTCATAGGTCTCCTGCTCATTTTTCAGGCAGCACATCAGCCTTCCGCAGACACCTGAAATCTTCGTCTGGTTCAGGGACAGGTTCTGTTCCTTTGCCATCTTGATCGATACCGGGGCAAACTCCGAAAGGTAAGTATGGCAGCACAGACACCTGCCGCAGATCCCGATACCTCCCAGGATCTTGGTCTCATCCCGGACGCCGATCTGGCGCAGCTCAATGCGGGTTTTAAAGATCGCCGCCAGATCCTTTACCAGCTGGCGGAAATCGATCCTTCCATCGGCCGTAAAATAAAAGAGAACCTTGTTGTTGTCAAAGGTATACTCCGCATCGATCAGCTTCATATCCAGTTCATGCTCCCGGATCTTCTGCTGGCAGACCCTGAAGGCTTCTCTTTCGTTCTGGCGGTTGGCGCGCTCTCTTTCATCATCATCCTCTGTGGCGACTCTCAGGACTTCCTTCAAAGGATGAATGACCTCCTTTTCCGAAACCTCCTTCGGACCCATTACCACATTTCCATATTCGATGCCGCGGGCTGTCTCCACGATCACATGACTCCCGCTCTTTATATCATAGTCCTTCGGGTCAAAGTAATATACCTTCCCGACATTCCTGAATCTGACTCCGACAACTTTTGCCATTGATGCCTCCGTAACTCTATTTCAATTTCCGACTCTGTCCTGATCTCAGTTTTATTTTTCTCTGACCGTCATAAAAAGCAGCTCGACTGCCAGCTCCATATTGACATTGGCCCGCAGTCTGGCCCGGGTCATTTCAATGGCCTCCAGGATCTTTTCCAGATTCTCATAGGATCTTTTGCCTGCCTGTTCTCTGATATCATTGAACTGCTGCTTGAATACAAGATGATCCATTTCCCTGGTCGCCTTGAACATCAGCACATCCCGGAACCAGAACTGGAATATATCCAGATAATCCTCTATGTTCTGTTTCTCTCCCGCCAGTTTTTTTACCGCGTCAGTGAGTTCATAGAGGCCCGGATAGTGGATGGGTTTGACTTTCGCCCATTTGTTAATGAGGCCACGGGAGACACCCGCGTTTATCAGTCCTTCGATGTCCTCCTTGTCGGTGATACCGACCACCTGGCGGATGTCCTCAAAGGATACGCCGCTCGTCTGTGACGATATGATTCCACCTGCCCTTCCCATCTTTATGCGTTTTCAAGTGCAACGAGGCGGTTGATGATGTCCTGGATGCTCACCGCGTGGGTGACGGTGGAGCCACCCACCTTGTCGGTTATCCCGGCGAAGGATGCGTTCTTGTTCACGGATAGCAGGGAGGACGATCCGGTCAAAGTAACACCGTTGATGATGATACTCCCGGTGAAAGTCTTCGCGCCCGCGACGGTCTGGTCCCCGGTTAGGGCGACGAACTTGACCTGGTCCCCGGAGGCGGCGGCGCCCTTCGCGGAGACAAAGCCGTCCGCGTACAGGCCGATGGTCTGGGACGAGCCGCTCTTCATCGTGATGTGGAGAGCCTTGTTCGTCGCGTCATATACCAGCCGGGCTTCGCCGATGTCGATGTAGGAGGAACCGTTCACGTCGATGCCGCTGGTCGAACCGATATGCACGGGCTTCGTCGTGAACGTCTTCTCGCCGCTTATGTTGTTCTGCGTAGTGTCGAGCGTCACATACTTTCCGGAGAGATCTGGAATGTCGGAAGAGGCGAGCACACGGAAAGAAGGGACGCCGCTCCCGGAAGCCGGGGACGCGAGGACCTTGTTCTTCGCCTGGCTGTCCAGGGAGACGGCAAGGGTGCCGGAACCAGTAACCGGGGACCCGGTGACGGAGAACCCTGTCGGGACGGTCA
>JAFOJB010000300.1 GCA_017420455.1 Blautia sp. | reverse complement strand
TGCTTCGGGCATATCGCTCCAGGAATCTTCCTCGTAAGTATCCCCTTCTATATTGACGAAGTCATCTTCGGAAATCATTTCTTCCGTCTCTGTCTCACCCTCTTCATAGGCCGGAGTCTCTGTCTGCTCCTCCGGTGCCTGAGTCGGCTCTGCGGGTTCCTCAGCCGGTGCTTCCGGTTCTGCAGTCGGCTCTGCAGGTGTTTCCTCCGTCTCCTGCTCAATTTCTCTTATTTCATCCCAGTACTCTGTGACATTTGACCAGACTGTTCCGGCGGGGTCGGTAAATACAGGCGCCATGCCTTCCCGTCTTGTATAGACAACTCCGTTCATATCCTTTGTATTCGAGCTCTCGCCAAAACGGAAAGTTGTCAGTTCTGCTCCATCCTTATTGTAAAGCTTTACCAGATCCCATTCCTTCTCTGAGGACCAGTATTTCCCATTGACCTTCTCATAGTAAACCGGGATCGCGTTGGACTTCTTCTCATAGACAAGTCCTCTGACATCTGTCCAGCTTTCGTTATCGCTGGAACGGAAAACGTTCATGAATTCTTCGGTTCCTCTCTGTCCATAGAGCTTCAGTTCCCGGACTCCCGTCTCACCTTCCTCTGCCGGTGTTTCCGCAGGTGTTACGGTAGGTGCTTCCGGTGCTTTGGTCGGCTGAGGTGCCGGGGCCTTTCCTTTTGCCAGGAATTTGGAAGATACATAGGCTGTTCCGTTTCCGAAACGGATCTGGGACCATCCATAATCAGCGCCGTCCTTCAGAACGATACCATTTACATAGACCTCTTCTCCTTTATTCAGGGAGCCGAGATTCCTGGACTCTGTGGAATATCCCTCTCTTACATTCAGGGTATCTGCGGTGACAACATAGCTCTCACCGACCTTCTGCAGTCCGAAAACCGCTTCCTTCGGGGCAGCTGTAAGAGAAGTCTTTGTATCAAATTTCAGGATCCTGATGGTCCCGATGGACTTCATGATACCTTCCAGGTTCTCCCTCTTCGCCGCGGAACCGTTGATCACAAATACTTCGTTCCGGGTAGAAACAAAGGTCTGGAATACTGCTTCATATTCCTTGCCGGCTACGGTTACAGAAGGAAGGTTCTCGCCATTGCTCAGATGCTCGATGGTAATGATGTCATCTCCGTCTGTCAGAGTAAACCAGTGCTGCGCGTCTTTCACCTCGGACCATGCCTCAGAGGGAGCCTCAATGGAAAGGACCTGATCCTCTGTCACAAAGGTAAGCGCCGCATTGGGCTGGATGCTCTGCTGTGCTGCCGGTGTACCGGCATTTTCGCTCTGTGAAAACGCCACATAAGGTACTGCCATAAGTCCTGCAGCTCCAATAGCTGCTGCCAGAATAACTGCTGTTATTTTTTTCTTCATTTCTCTTTTCTCCTTTATCTGAATGTTTTTTTGTTTGTTTCTTATGGGCACACTTTACCAGAGTGTTTGTCACAGAAGTGTCACACAAAAAAATCCCTTGATTAATATGAATTTTCGATTTAATATTATTCTGCAGGAGAAGCGCAGATCATGTCCGGATACTGTGTTTTCTCCATGGAACCTACACAAAACGCATAAAAGAATTTCTCAAATCTGAATACTTTTAATGAAGAGATTTTTCTTTTAAGACACAGAACAGGAGAAATGAATATGAAAAAACTACCTATTTTTCTGATGACTGCGCTTTTGGCTCTGGCACCGGCAGGCTCATGCCTTGCAGAAGGAGCGGACACTGCAGCTGTCAATGAAACTGCGGAAGAACTGACTTCGGGAGAAGCCGCTGTATTTACGGATACGGGCGAGGCTGCCGTATTTACGGATACCGGAGAGGCCGCCGTGTTTACGGATACAGGAGAAGCCGCTGTATTTACAGATACCGGAGAAGCCGCCGTGTTTACAGAAACCGGCGAAACAGCTACAGGTGCAGAAACGGAAGGAACACCTGAGACAGCCGCAGCAGAAGAAACATCCGCAGAGGCTGGAGCCGCACAGACAACCCAGACCGAAGAAGAAGCAGAAGCTTCCGAACCGATCACCGAGGAAAACCCGGAATTCGAAGAAGTATTCGCTGACTGGAACGAAGATGCCCCTTCCCTCAACGCACTGATCGAGTATGTGGAATCTGTGACCGATGAAGATTCTGCGGACTATATCCCTCCGGAAGACAGAATTGCTGTTTTTGATATGGATGGAACGGTATATGGTGAACTCTTCCCCACCTATCTGGAATATCACATGCTGGCCTGGAGAATCCTGAAGGATCCTTCCATTGAACCGGACGAAGAAATGCTTGCCGTCGGACGGACGCTCCGGGACTGTGCCCTGGATAACTCTTTCCCGGAGGACATGCCCATTCAGCATGCCATTCAGGCTGCCCGGGCTTACGCCGGTATGACGATCAATGAATTTTACGATTTTGTCACAGAGATCCTTCTCAGGGATGTGGACGGCTTTGAAGGAATGACCTATGGAGAAGCCTTCTACCAGCCTGTTATCGAAGTGGTTGATTTCCTGAATGATTTTGACTTTAAAGTGTACCTCTGCAGCGGAAGCGATCGTTTTATCTGCCGGGCTCTGTTAGAGGGGATGCTGGACATTCCCGCAGAGAATATCATCGGTATGGATGTCGCTGTGGAAGCCACAAATCAGAACGGCGAAGACGGCCTGAACTATGTATTCACCGCCGGTGATGATGTGCTTCGTACCGACCGCCTTCTGATCAAGAACCTGAAAATGAACAAGGTTGCGCAGATCGTCCAGGAAATCGGGCATCAGCCTGTCCTTTCCTTCGGAAACAGCAGCGGCGATGTAAGTATGCACACCTATACCATCTCCAACAACCGCTACAAGAGCGCCGCATTTATGCTGGTCGCCGACGACGATGTGCGTGACTACGGAAATCCGGAGAAAGCACAGGGGCTCAGAGAAAAATGGGAAGCCAGCGGATACCATGTTATTTCCATGAAGGACGACTTCCGGACGATCTACGGAGATGATGTGGTAAAAACCGGCAGCTTCCACTGGGCAGAGGAGCTCGCAGACGATCGCGGAGAAATCAGAGACTCCGCTGAAACCGAAGGCACTGCAGAAACAGCTGCAGAGGACGAAATTACGTCCGGCGCTGAAGCCCCCGTTGAAAGCGAAGTGACAGACGGTGTCGCAGAACCCGCTGTTCCCGGCGGCACCGCCGTGGAAGAAGAGGCAGCTGATACTACCGATAATATCAACACCGTACCGGCTGACGAAACATCCGTGGCTGAAACAGCTGCCGCTTCTGCAGTTGAAGCAGCCGATGCAGCTGAAGTTGCAGAAACGGCTGATGCAGCTGAAGTTGTAGAAACGGCTGAGACTGCCGGTTCCTCTGAAAACGCCGGACCCGCAGAAGAAACTGTTCCGCGCAAGAGGGTTCTGCGGAGCAGGACAGAAAAGCAGCTTGAGACAAAGTCCGGTAACTGATACTACGAAAACCGCAGAAAATCCCGGTCCACAGAGAATGTTTCTGTCTCGCAGGACAGACAAACCGGCGCCGTTAAGTCTTTGCTGAACAGAAAGAGGCTGTGAAAAAGCCGCGCACCCTTTCCATCCCGTCTGGTGAAATGCCTTGTTTCATGCATTTCACCGGACGCGCGGATGGTCAGGGCAGGCTTTTACACAGCCCCCTTTTTCTCTCGTCCTTTTTTACAGTAGAAACTCTCCGAATTCTTTTACCGTTTTGAAATAAAAATCACAGTTTCTGCGCATAAATGCTTCAATTTCAGGGACATCATTTGCCCAGCCGGCAGCGGCAAAAGGAACGGATGCCGCCCTGGCCATATCATAACCGGGCTTCAGATCATCCAGTACCAGCATCTCCGGGGCCTTCAGTCCAAAAGCCTTCTCTGTCTCCAGAAGCGCATAGGGATCCGGCTTTCGTTTTTCCGGCGGAAGATCCCATCCAAAAACCAGGTCCGGCTCCGGAAGGCCGTTTGCTTCGTAATCTCTCCGGATATACTCGCTGAAGGAATGAGAGGCCACACAGATCAGACCACCCTCTTTTTTATATTCCCACAGAATCTCTTTCATCCCTTCGTATGCTTCCGGAACACGCTGGCTCACATATTCGCTCCAGAACCTTTCCTCTTCGTCCATCTGTTCTTCGGTAAGGCCGCAGATATCCCGGAACATGGGAATCACTCCAGGATCAAAGTTGTAGGAAAAATACT
>JAFOJB010000299.1 GCA_017420455.1 Blautia sp. | reverse complement strand
GTCCAAGGACCGTCCCCCTGTGTCCCCCTGTTTCAAAAAACCTTCTCTCACGGTGTAAGCCATGAGGGAAGGTTTTCTTTTTTATTCTTCAGTTTTCTCTTCTTTCAGGTCTACCTTGAGGCAGAGCTCGGAGAGCTGTTTTTCGTCTACGACGCTGGGGGATTTTGTCATAAGGCAGGAGGCGTCCTTCACCTTCGGGAAGGCGATGACATCCCGGATGGTGTCTACCTTTGCCATCAGCATGACAAGACGATCCAGGCCGTAGGCCAGTCCGGCGTGAGGCGGTACTCCGTAGCGGAATGCGTCGAGAAGGAAGCCGAACTGCTCGTGGGCTGCTTCTTTGGTAAAGCCGAGGGCCTCGAACATTCTTTCCTGGATATCATCCTGATGGATCCTGACGCTGCCGCCGCCGATCTCGTTCCCGTTAAGGACGATATCGTAGGCTTTTGCACGGACTTTGCCGGGATCGGTATCCAGAAGTGGAAGGTCCTCCTCCATCAGCATGGTGAAGGGGTGATGCATGGCCGTGAAGCGGTTCTCTTCCTCGCTCCACTCCAGCAGCGGGAATTCGGTGACCCATACAAAGCGGTACTCGTTCTTATCCAGCAGGTCCATCTGCTTCGCCATCTCCAGACGAAGGGCTCCGAGCACGTCATAGACCAGCTTTGTCCTGTCTGCCGCGAAAAGAAGAAGGTCTCCGTTCTCTCCTTCCATCGCTTTTACAAGAGCGTCCATCTCTTCCTCCGTCATGAATTTCGCGAAGGAGGATTTTCTGGTGCCGTCCGGAGCGATGGCGATGTAGGCAAGACCTTTGGCGCCATAGCCCCTGGCAAATTCCACCAGCTTGTCGATCTGCTTTCTTCCCATGCCGCCCTGTCCTTTGGCGTTGATGCCGCGGACGCTGCCGCCGTTTTCCAGTGCCCCGGTAAATACACCGAAGCCGCAGCCTTTGACGATATCGCTTACATCATGGAGCTCCATGCCGAAACGCATATCCGGTTTATCGGAGCCGAACCGGTCCATGGCTTCCTGCCAGGTGATCCGTTCGATGGGAAGCTTCACATCTACATCCAGAACCTCCTTGAACAGGAAGGCCAGATATCTTTCGTTTACATCGATGACATCGTCCACATCTACAAAGGAAAGCTCCATATCGATCTGGGTAAATTCCGGCTGTCTGTCGGCACGAAGGTCCTCGTCCCGGAAGCAGCGGGCGATCTGGATATATCTGTCATATCCGGAGCACATCAGCAGCTGCTTGTAAAGCTGCGGGGACTGGGGAAGTCCATAAAAGCACCCGGGATGAACTCTGGACGGCACCAGATAATCTCTGGCTCCCTCCGGGGTGCTTTTTCCGAGCATGGGCGTTTCAATTTCGAGAAAGCCTTCACTGGCAAAGAACTGCCGGGTGAGCATGGCGATCCTGCTTCGCATCATGATGTTTTTCTGCAGGTCCGGTCTTCTGAGGTCCAGATAACGGTACTTCAGGCGGATTTCATCCTTTGTCCTGCTGTTCTCTTCCACAGGGAACGGCGGCACATCCGCCTCGGAGAGGACACGAAGAGTATTCACGCGCAGCTCGATGGTTCCTGTAGCCAGATTCGCGTTGGCTTCTCCGCCTCTTTTCTCTACGACGCCGGTGACGGCGATTACGAATTCGCTGCGCAGTTTTCCTGCCTTGTCAAAATCTTCCTGGGAAACACTGCCGTTCTCGAAGATGAGCTGCATGATACCGGAACGGTCCCGGAGGTCTACAAAGACGATCCCGCCCTTGTTTCTTGCCTTCTGAACCCATCCCATCAGGGTGATGCTCGTGCCTGTCATTGCCTCCGTGACCTCTGCGCACCTGCAGGTTCTGTGGAGGCCTTTCATACTCTCAGCCATTTTGTTTATATCCTCCTGTAACAATTGTTTTCTTTATCCATAATGCAGATCCGGTTTATACGGGCGAGGTGCACCGGATATGACCGGGAACATCTCCGGGCAATATGTGCCTGGGTGGTTCGGATCTTCTGGAACCCGTCCGGACAATGTGCACCGGACAGCCCGGAACCCGTTCGGACGATGTGCACCTGACGACCACGAACCTCTCCGTAGCCCGGCTTTCCGGATTCTCCGGTCAGTTCCTGAAGAATTCCTTAAAATCCGTATATCCTTCTGCGATGAGCTGATCCTTCTGGAATTTCTTGTTTTTCTTCATGATCGAAATGTTTACGGTGTTGCCCTTCTTCCGTTCTTCAGAGGCTTCCTTCAGGATTTTCTCCAGTTTGTCGGCGGGCATGTTCTTTTCGATGAGAAATGCGGTCTTGCTGCCCTTCTCCGGGATCTGGTACCCTCTTTCCAGAAGCAGCATGACGATCCGCTCGAAGCCGATGGAGAAACCGCAGGCACTGGTATTGGTACCGGTGAATTTCCCGATCATCTCGTCATATCGTCCGCCGCCGCCTACGCTGCCGCCGAATTCATCCATGGCGATCTCGAAGATGGGGCCGGTGTAATAGGACATGCCCCTTACCAGGGTGGGATCGAAGACCATACGGAAATCTGCCGTTTTGGTTTTGTCTACGGTTTCAATGATGGTGATCAGATCCTGACAGACGTTTTCGGGAATGACATCCTTCAGCTTCTCTCCCAGATAACGGACTCCTTCAGCGTCATTGGACACCTCACGGAACAGCCCGAGATACTTCTCTACGGAATCTGCAGCGAAGCCTCCCTCCAGAAGCTCCTTTTCTACGCCCTCCAGACCGATTTTATCCATCTTGTCCAGTATAATGAACACGGTATCATAGCTTTCCTCCGGGAATCCGCAGTACTTTGCCATGGCCTTCAGGATTTTCCTGTCATTGATGCGGATGGAGAAGTTGTGGAAATCCAGCCTGTCAAGCAGAGTGGTCGTAGCAAGCACCAGCTCGATTTCCGCCAGATACCGGTCCTCTCCCAGGATATCGATATCGCACTGCATGAACTGGCGGAAACGGCCTCTCTGGGGCCTGTCTGCCCTCCATACATTTCCCATCTGCAGAGCCTTGAAGGGGGACGGCAGGTCGTTCGCATTATTGGAATAGTATCTGGAAAGGGGCAGCGTGAGGTCGTACCGAAGACCGCTGTCCACAAGGTCCTGCTCCTCCTTCGCCTCCTCCAGCTTCAGCTTTTCTCCCCTCTTCAGGATCTTGAAGATCAGCTTTTCGTTTTCTCCGCCCTGGTTGCTGCACAGGTTCTCTATGTGCTCCACGCAAGGAGTTTCTATGGAGGAGAAGCCGAAGGAACTATAGGTTTCCCGTATCATATTGATGACATAGTTCCGGATCTCCATCTCCCGGGGCAGAATGTCCTTCATGCCGGTTACCGGCTTTTTTTTCATTGCCATATTTTTCTAAGGCCTCCAGTTTTTTTCTGTAAGACAATAATTTAT
>JAFOJB010000298.1 GCA_017420455.1 Blautia sp. | reverse complement strand
TCTCCCAGGTTCCGCAGGATATATTTCTCGCAGGGAAGCTTCTTGTTTTTGATGCTGTCCATATCCCTGGGCAGGTTCCACATTGCCGCCTTGTTAAAATTATCGAAAGCATAATCCAGAAGTGCTGCGGTATCCGACCAGCCGCCGTCAATCCCGCCCAGCAGCGCCACGGCTACCGAAAGATTGTCTCTTTTCGCAAAAGTGACAAGGGTATTCCCTGCCGCCATGGTATAACCTGTTTTCCCACCCAGAACTCCTTCGTAGGCATGATCCCTCCCCTGCATCATCCTGTGATGATTCTGCAGGTACCGGGTTTCCGGCTGTTTGTTTGTGGGCGGGATCTGATATGTCGCGGTAGTGACAAATCTCCGGAACATCGGATTTACCCAGCAGGCATAACAGATTTTTGCCATATCTCCCGCCGTCGTATAGTGATGCTCATCCGGAAGGCCGTTGGGGTTATTAAAATGGGTCCGGACGCAGCCGATTGCACGGGCTCTGGCATTCATTTTTTCCACAAATTTTTTTACGGATCCACACGACAGCTCTCCCAGGATCAGGGCCATTTCGTTGGCGGATTCCAGCATCAGGCCCATCATGGCCTGTTCTACCGTAAAAATCTCACCTGCATCCCCATAAATACTGGAGCTTCCAGGCTCAATCCCGAAAGCGGCGGATTCCGACATTTCAAAGACCCTGTCCATATCCAGGCTTTCACAGGCCAGAAGACAGGTAAGGATCTTGGTAATGCTGGCCGGATAAAGTCTGGTATCCGCATTCTTCGAATAAAGGATACCTCCGTTGTCAAGATCGATGACTACAGCTGCCGCAGCCTCTATGGACGGACCCTTAGGCCAGTTCTTCAGGGCATCCGTCTGTGCAGGATCATCATAGGCTTCTGTATGATATTCTTCCTCCGGTGTCGGCGTACCTGTGCCTTCCGCAGATTCCGCAAAAGTACAGAATGGTTCTGCCAGCGCCAGCATAAGTACCAGAGATACCGCGATCAGGCTTCTGTTTTTCATTTTTCTTTTTCTCATATCAGACTTACCCTTCTTTTGCGATTTATTACCCTTCTTTTACGATTTATTCTCCTCCTTTTCAGATTATAACATTCATTCCTTAAAATGGAAAGACTTTTGTAAATCCGGCTTATCCTCTGTTTTTCCGGGATATCAGTTTTTCTTTCAGCTGGCGGAAGCTTTCTGCATAGTGGTGATGACGCATATTGGGGAATGCTTCCAGAATACGGCGCGCTCCAAACACACGTGCCTTCAGGAGCTGCTGATAGATCGCTTCTGCTCTGTCCTCCAGCTCCTCCATCGTCTTTCCGGCTTTTCCGCTGACGGTTTCTTTCATTCCCACAGCCTTTCCGGTCACCGCATCCTTCATCTCCACCGCTTTTCCGGCAACGCTTTCCTTCATTCCGGCGGCCTTTCCGGTCACTGCATCCTTCATCTCCGCCGCTTTTCCGGCAACGCTTTCCTTCACTCCGGCGGCCTTTCCGGTCACTGCATCCTTCATCTCCACCGCTTTTCCGCTGACGGTTTCTTTCATTTCCACAGCCTTTTCGGTCACTGCCTCCCTCATCTCCGCCGCTTTTCCGGCCACGCTTTCCTTCAGCTCCGCCGTAGCCAGTGCCGTCTGCGCTCTCCCTTCTTCAACTGCCTGAGCGGTACGGATGGAGTTTTTCGCCAGGACATCACTCAGCCCGTTGCTTACGATACGCATGGAAGCACGGATTTCGTCCAGCTCCTTCAGCTTTCTGTTCATGCCCTGGACTACCGCCACCGTCACGATGAGATCTGCCAGGAAGAGACTATACAGTATTCCCATAACAGGCCAGCCGATCTTTTCCGGAATCAGCTGTACGGTATGCCGTTCCACCAGAGGCTGCGCCACCTTGATCACCACCACAATACCGGCGCCCCAGATCAGGCTGAACTGCAGGCAGATATATCCTTTGAAATTATGGGCTCTGTTCGAATAATCCCACCATCTGGCATGAAAACATACATCCAGCAGCCAGCCCGCCAGGAGCTCCACCGCCGTAGCCAGAAGAACCCCGATCAGAAACAGAAGTCCCACGCTGATAGAATGCGCGCCGCTTTCTGCCTCCAGCGTATTCCCCAGGGCAAATACCCCCAGAACGCCGATGCCATACACCGGACAGACCGGCCCGTTCAGGAACCCTCTGTTGATTACCTTTCTCTGTGAGACCGCATGAAATATTACCTCCATCACCCATCCCGCAAAGGAATAGATCATAAAATACATACAAATCTGATAATATGTCATTCCGAAAATCATATCTTACTCCTGGTTTACCCACTGCTGTGCGATATGATCTGCCACATATACCCCGCTGGCAGACGCATGCGAAAGAGAATGCGTAACGCCGCTTCCGTCTCCGATGATAAAGAGCCCTTTCTGCCTGGTCTCCAGGTTATTGTCAAGCTCCACCTCCATATTGTAGAACTTGACCTCCACCCCGTAAAGAAGGGTATCATCGTTGGCCGTCCCCGGCGCGATCTTATCCAGGGCGTAGATCATCTCGATAATACCATCCAGGATCCGTTTCGGCAGCACAAGACTCAGGTCTCCCGGAGTCGCCGCGAGGGTGGGCCGTACAAGCCCTTCCTCAATGCGGGCCTGCGTGCTTCGCCGTCCTCTTTCCAGATCCCCGAACCGCTGGACGATTACTCCTCCGCCCAGCATATTGGACAGCCTTGCGATACTTTCTCCATAGCCGTTGCTGTCCTTGAAGGGTTCCGAAAAATGCTTGGCCACCAGAAGGGCGAAGTTGGTATTTTCTGTTTTCTTTGACGGATCCTCAAAGCTGTGCCCGTTCACGGTCACAATCCCGTTGGTGTTTTCATTTACCACGATACCGCAGGGATTCATGCAGAAGGTCCGGACATTGTCCTCAAACTTTTTCGTCCGGTAGACGATCTTGCTTTCATACAGCTCGTCGGTAAGATGGGAAAATACCACCGCAGGAAGCTCGACCCGGACCCCCAGGTCCACCCGGTTGGATTTCGTACCGATGGACAGCTCCCGGCAGACTCTTTCCATCCACTTGCTGCCGCTTCGCCCTACCGACGCAATACACTTCCTGCAGTCCGCGGCGCCGCCATCATATACCACCCGGTACCCCTCCGGCAGGATCTGAAGACTTTGCACCGGGGTATTGAAATAAAAATCCACTTTATCCTTCAGATCGGCGTAGATATTTTCCAGTACCACGTAATTGATATCCGTACCAAGATGCCGGACAGAAGCATCCAGCAGCTTCAGTCCGTTCTGAATGCAGATCTTTTTAAACTCCGTCCCGGCGGTAGAAAACATCTTCGTCCCTTCCCCGCCATGGGAAACATTGATCTGGTCCACATAGCGCATCAGCTCCAGCGCCTTGTCCCTGCCGATGTATTCGTAAAGGGTCCCTCCAAAATCATTGGTGATATTATACTTTCCGTCGGAAAAAGCGCCTGCCCCGCCGAAGCCGTTCATGATGGCGCAGGTTTTGCAGTTAATGCAGGATTTCACCTTTTTCCCGTCTATAGGGCAATGCCGTTTTTCCAGCCTGTTTCCGGCTTCGAATACCGCAACCTTCAGTTCAGGCTTTTTCTGCATCAGTTCGTAGGCTGAAAAAATACCGCCGGGACCAGCCCCGATTATTATCACGTCATATTTCATTTTCGTTTTCCTCCTCGTTCTGAAACTCCTTTCAGAAACACACTTCTACGATTATACCGTATCTTTCCCGAAAGAACAAGGCGGTTTTCCCCTGTTGACAGTGCAGCATAAATATGGTATCTTTTTGGAAAATTAATTCCTACAAAAACAGTGTGAAAAAGAAAGGCTGCAATATGGATTCTCTTCATGAAAAATATGAAAACCTGAAAAATATCCTTCGTTCCTGCCAGGGGGTCGCGGTAGCTTTCTCCAGCGGCGTGGATTCCACGTTACTTTTAAAAACTGCCAGAAATGTACTGGGAGACCGGGTGATCGCCATCACGGCTGTCTCCAGATCTTTTCCCCAGAGGGAACGTGCCGAAGCCGCCGCCTTCTGTAAGGAAAACAACATCCGTCAGTTTTTCGTCGATTCCGAAGAACTCTCCATAGAAGGCTTCCGCCGGAACCCGCCGGACCGCTGTTATCTCTGTAAAAGAGAACTTTTCGGGAAAATCAGGAAGCTGGCTTCAGAACAGGGTTTTTCTGTGGTTGCCGAAGGTTCTAACATGGATGATCTGTCGGATTACCGGCCTGGTCTTCGCGCCATCGAAGAACTGGGAATCCGCAGTCCTCTTCGGGAAGCCGGCCTTTATAAGGAGGAGATCCGCGTTCTTTCAAAGGAGCTCTCTCTTCCCACCTGGAAGAAGCCTTCCTTTGCCTGTCTGGCCTCCCGTTTTGTCTATGGTGAGACCATCACAGCGGAAAAGCTTGGCATGGTGGAGAAGGCGGAGCAGTTCCTGATGGACAGGGGTTTTTCCCAGCTCCGGGTAAGGATCCACGGAGACCTTGCCAGGATTGAGGTAGAACCCTCCGAGATTCCCCGGCTGACAGATCCCGGAATGTCCTCCCAGGTGTCTCTTTATCTGAAATCTCTGGGATTTTCCTATGTGACCGTGGACCTGCAGGGATACCGCACAGGAAGCATGAATGAAGTGCTGTTCCGCTCCGGAACGGGCGTATGAAACTGTATTCCCGATAAGGACAGCTGTTTTTGCCCCGCGAACGGAGAATACGTCTGTACATCTGGTAAAGGCACTGCGGGACTGAAAAAGAGGCGTTAAAAACAGGAAGGGGATTCCCTCTCCTGTTTTTAACGCCTCTTTTTCCATACTCTGTTTCTCTTCCTGTTCCCTGCCGGAAACCCCTCTCTTCAATCCATGATTTCACTGCAAAAAGGACATTTCGATGAACAAAGATTTTTTCAGAGTTCCTCCATCATGCTGATGTTTCGATAAACAAAGATTTTTCAGAGTTCCTCCATCACGCTGATATAGGCAGGACGGATGATCTTTCCGTTTCCGACGATCTCTTCCAGCCTGTGGGCGCTCCAGCCGGCGATACGCGCAATGCCGAAGATCGGCGTATACAGCTCCAGCGGGATTCCCAGCATCTCATAGGCAAAGCCGCTGTAGAAATCTACATTGGGGCTCACTCCCTTGAAGATATGACGTTTCTTTGCTATAACCCTGGGGGCCAGGAGCTCTATATTATTATAAAGGGCCATATCATGCTGACGGTTCTTTTCCTCCGAAAGATAGAGTACGAAATTCTTAAACACCTTCTCCCTGGGGTCGGAAATCGAATAGACTGCATGTCCCATACCGTAGATCAGTCCGGTGTGGTCAAAGGCTTCTCCGTCTACCAGCCTGCACAGATACGCCTCCACCTCCTCCTGATCCTCCCAGTCCTTCACGTTTTCCCGGATATTGTCCATCATTTCCATTACCTTAATGTTGGCACCGCCATGCCGGGGGCCTTTCAGGGAGGACATTGCCGCGGCGATGGTGGCGTAGGTGTCTGATCCTGATGATGTGACCACACGGGTAGTAAAGCTGGAGTTATTTCCGCCGCCATGCTCCATATGCAGCATCAGGGCCGCATCCAGGGCCTTCGCTTCCAGCTGCGTATAGCTCTTGTCGGGACGGAGCATCATCAGGATATTTTCCGCTGTGGACAGCTCCGAATCCGGACGGTGGATATACATACTCTCCAGATTTTCGTAATGATTGTAGGCATGATATCCATAGATCGCCAGCATGGGGAACACTGCCAGCAGATTCAGGCTCTGACGGATCACATTGGCAAGATCCGTTTTCTGGGCATCCTTGTCGTAGGATGCCAGTGTCAGAATACTCCTGGTCATGGAGTTCATGATATCATTTGTAGGAGCCTTCATGATGACGTCTCTGGTGAAATTGGTGGGAAGGTCCCTGGAGATTGCCAGTATATCCAGAAATTCCTCGATCTGTTCCTCTGCAGGAAGTTCGCCGAACAGAAGCAGGTAAGCAAGATTTTCATACCCGAAATTTGTCTTACTGTACCTCTTCATCAGATCCTCGATCCGATATCCGCGGTACCAGAGCTTACCATCACAGGGAATACGTTCTCCTGTGCTTTCGTCAAAGGAAATGATCTTGGAAATATTGGTAAGTCCCGCTGTGACCCCTTTTCCATTTAAATCCCGAAGTCCTCTGTAGACATCGTATTCCTGGAATTTCTCATTCGGGATGGCATCATTTTTCTGGCAAAGCCCGCACATCTGCTTTGCGTAATTGTTTACCGTTTCCGTTCTCTTCATCCGGATACCTCCTGTTTGTTTTTTCCAGTGTTGGTCATTTCTGACAAATACCAGTTTCTGGAATTGGCTCATTTTACCACAGAGCGAATAAAAAGTCAAATACAGCGGCTGATCTTTTGTCATTTACAGCCCTTTTTGTCGAAAAATGACTGTAAATCTGGTATCTCTGCCATTTTTGTGAGATGAGCCGCGAAAGAAATATACATATTTTAGCATATAGATACATTTTCAGGGCATGCCCTTCGATGACCGTTCGCCGCC
>JAFOJB010000031.1 GCA_017420455.1 Blautia sp. | reverse complement strand
TTCAGAGATATCAGTTCAGAGATATCAGTTCAGAGATATCAGTTCTGAGATATCAGTTTCACAGATATCAATTTCACAGGTATCAGTTTCAGAGATATCATTCTCATAGGTATCAGTTTCGTAGGTATCAATGCAGCGGATCATTTTTACGTAATTCAGAAAGAGGTAAGGTTATGAGCAATCGTGTAGAATTGAAAGATGACTTAATGGATGAAGTTGTAGGCGGTAACCTGACATATACCTGGTTTGGCGGTGAAGGTGCCTGTGGTCTGAACGGCAACCACTATTTTCATTTTTCTGACAAGAGGGCATTTGTTGATTTCATGAAGGACTGCATGATCAATCAGGGCATGTCGGATGTCGATACTCTGAAGGCCATGCTGAGCGCAGGAATCATCTGGACCTGATCCGATACCTGTATGGATCAGAGAAAATCTGAGCAGAATCAGAACAGAATCAGAACAGATCTGAACAGAATCAGAACAGATCTGAAAATATCAGAGAATTATAAGAAAATCGCATAATTGTCTGCCAGCCACAAGGACCACTGATCTGGTTCTTGTGGCTTTTGCAGATATCGGGGGTTATGGAGAATAAATATATATTTCGGATAAAGCTGGCCGGAAGGCTGATCGAGATCCGCTCCCTGCATGAGACATGCCGGATATTCTGCAAGGAGTATCTCGCACCGGAGGAGGAACAGGGTCCCCCTGTTTTTCTTGTGGACATTGTTCCCCGGAATATCATGCGGGAGAACGATGCCGCGCAGGGCTGCTTCCCGGTAAGCGATGAAGAGATCTACCATTATTTCGATCCCGGATATCTGGAGACCGGCGCTGTGCACCGTAAGATCTGTGAGAATCTGCCTCGTTTCGATACGTTCCTGATGCATGGGGCTGTGGCAGCCTATGAAGGATCTGCCTATATGTTCACGGCTCCCAGCGGCACGGGGAAGACTACCCGGGCAGAGCTGTGGCTGAAAGAGTTTCCCGGTTCCTTTATCGTAAACGGGGATAAACCGCTGATCAGGCTGGACAGCAGAAGGGCTTATGCCTGCGGGACGCCATGGAGCGGCAAGGAACATTGGAATGTGAATACAGCTGTTCCCCTGCAGGCTGTTTTTTTATTGGAAAGAACAGAACCCGGAGAGAAAAGCAGCCTGGAGGCGATCGATACCCTGGAAGGTTACTTTAAACTTCTGGAACAGACGTACAAGCCTGAACGGGCTGTCAGCCTGCAAAGGACACTTCTGCTCCTGAAGAGTCTGGAGGGACGGGTAAAGATCTATCGTTTCAGAAGCCCCCTCTCCGGAGAAGGCCTGAGGGCTGCCTGGGAAACAGCAAAGCCGCGGTGATAAAGGATGAGGATTGAGATAGCAGGAGTCCCGGTGGAGATCCGGTGTGAATTTGAAGAAAACAGACGATTCCTGAGGGAATACCGTTCAGATAAAGAACCTGTCCTGACAATCGAACCATCTGTGGAAGATATTCTTGCCATGCAGAGGGAACTGGATGCCATGACAGGGCGTCATACAGAATATTCGGCAATTTTTCTGGAAAACAATACGATCCATGCCCTTCTGGCAGAGAAGCTTCTGGATTTTGATGTCCTCCTGTTTCATGGCTCTGCCCTGTGCATGGATGGAAAGGCATATCTTTTCGCGGCAAAGAGCGGGACGGGAAAGAGTACTCACGCCCGGCTCTGGCGGGAAGAATTCGGGGACAGGGTGTGGATGATCAATGACGACAAACCACTGCTCCGGGTTCAGAAGGAGGAGATCATGGTATATGGTTCCCCCTGGTGCGGGAAGCATCACCTGGGGCGGAACGCGTGCGCGCCGCTGCAGGCTGTCGCTTTTCTGGAAAGAGACCAGGTAAACCATATAGAACCCATGGAAAGGCGGAAGGTTTTTCCGCTTCTTATGACCAATGCCTATAAACCGTCGAAAGCGGCCTCCCTTCAGAAGGTCATGAATCTGGAGAAAGTCATGCTGGAGCGGACGGCTTTTTACAGGCTGGGCTGCACCATGGAAAGCGAGGCCGCAAGGACTGCTTACCGCTGCATGAGCGGGGAGGACTGAAAATACATTACAATCCGCGGCCTCACCGGATGAGGAATGCGGCGAAAATCCGATGTGAAAAGCCGTGTCAATACCATACCTGTACGGACAGACAGATGGCGCTGGAATGTACCAGGAAGGAACGGAACGACGAAAGGGAGCCTTTATACAGCTCCCTTTCTTTGGTCATCGCAGAAACGTCTCTGCCGGGGATGCTTTTCGATGCTGTGAAAGGGGGAAAAGCGAATGGAATATGTGCATAAGCTCAGGTCGGTCTTTCGAAGTCCCGGCCTTTCTGCGGTGTTCCGCTGGACAAAGGGTGTCCGGCTGAAAGTTTTCATCATCTGCTTTCTGACAGTCGTGACTTCGGTTACTTCGCTGCTCTTCAGTCTGCTGACCAAAAATCTGGTGGACGGAGCAGTGTCCTCCAACCTGGATCAGGTGAAAAAATTCGCCGTCCTGCTGGGGCTGCTCCTGCTGTTTCAGCATTTTCTGGCAGCGGTCAAATCCTGGTGCCGTGTCTATGCTTCCGCGGACCTGCAGAAATCCATGCAGGGGATGCTGGTACAGGAGCTTCTGACCAAGGAATATGCAATGCTCAAGGGATATCACAGCGGGGAACTGGTGAACCGGGTATTTTCCGATGTTTCCGTGGTACGCAACGGTGTCATGAATATCCTGCCGAATTTCATCAGTATTATCGTAAGCTTTGCAGGCGCGTCGGTAATTCTGATCGCCATGGACTGGCATTTTATTATTCTGATGGCAGTCGGCGGTATGGCAGGTCTTGCCCTGGTGCTGCTTTTCAGAAGACCCATGAAACGCCGGCATAAAAAAATGCAGGAGGCGGAAGGAGCCCTGCATGCTTCTGCGCAGGAATCCCTGGAGAATATCCGTCTGATCAAATCCAGCGTTTCCGAGCAGAGGACCGCGCGCCAGATTCAGGGATATCAGGAGAACCTGCGGACCGAACAGATCCGGCAGGGGATGTTCAGCTTCGGAATGAACGACAGTATGGCTCTGGTTTTCGATCTATCCTGGCTGTTCTGCATGGTCTGGGGGTGCATGAACATCTTTCACGGAAACATGACCTACGGTTCCCTGGCAGCCATGCTTCAGCTCATCGGACGCATTGAAACGCCCATCGCAAATGCGGTAAGTATTGCCGGGCAGGCCTATGGCGTGATCTCCTCCGCCGAGCGTCTTCTGGAGCTCACGGATCTTCCCGCAGAGGAAGAGGGAGAAGTGCTGACAGATTTCGACGCCATTTCCCTGGAGAATATCACCTTTAAATATGACGACGGCATAGAGGAGGTTCTGCAGAGCATCAACTGGACCATACGGAAAGGGGATTTCATGGCCCTCACCGGAATGTCCGGCGGGGGGAAGACTTCTCTGTTCCAGCTGCTTCTGGGGATTTATAAGCCTACATCGGGGCGCCTTCTGTTCCGGCTTGGCGCCAGGGAAGTACCGGCCTGCCGCGGAACAAGGGGACTGTTTGCCTATGTTCCGCAGGGAAATACGCTGTTTTCCGGTACTCTGCGGGACAATCTGACCATGTTTACGGACAGGGCAAGTGAAGAAGAGATAGGGCGGGCTGTAAAGGCGGCATGTATTGAAGATCTGGTGGAGGAAGTCGGGCTGGACGCGGTACTTGGAGAACGGGGCGTCGGTCTGTCGGAAGGCCAGGCCCAGCGTGTGGCTGTTGCCAGGGCGCTTCTGGGACATGCTCACATCCTTCTTCTGGATGAATCTACCAGCGCTCTGGACGAGGAGACGGAAGCCAGGCTGCTCAGGAATATTTCCGTCATGCGCGACAAGACCTGCATTATTGTCACGCATCGGAAGGCAGCCCTGGAGATCTGCGATTATACCCTCCATCTTGCCGGCGGAAAAATGATGTTGGAAAACGGAGGAGAACAGTAATATATGAGAACGTTGATCATAGGCGACATACATGGCTGCAGCGGCGCTCTCCGGAGGCTGCTTCAGAAATTTGATCCGGGGAGCGCAGAAGACAGGCTCATTCTGCTGGGGGATCTTTTCGACCGTGGACCGGATTCCTGGCAGGTGCTGCAGGACGTAAAGAAGCTGGAGGCAGCCTGGCAGGACCGCTTTGTGCTTCTCCGGGGAAATCATGAGGATTATCTCTTCCAGAAAAAGATGACCATTCCCATGAGAATGATGTGGGACCGGGTAGGTCGTATGGCGACCGTAAGGTCTTTCCAGGAACACGGTGAAAGAATGGAGGACTGCGCCTCGTGGCTTCAGGAGCATTCGGTACTGTTCTATAAGGATCCGCGCTTCTGCTGCGTCCATGCCGGCATGGTGGTGTTTCCACCTGAGGTCAATGACCTTTACACCCTGCTGCATGATCATGACATTGTTCTGGAGAACCGCTACAAAGGCCCTCTGGCCATCACCGGGCACATTGCCCTTCCCTCTGCTGTCTGGTTCGCCGGCGACAAAAAGACTGCAGAGAAGCTTCCCGCAGAGAAATGGCAGAGCCTGCCCCGGACCGGTACCATCTGTATCGATACCGGCTGCGGAAAAGGAGGCAGCCTTACAGGGATGCTCATCGAAGGAGATCAGTATCTTCTCCGTTCTGCAGAGGAGTGACGAGAAAAGAGAAAAGGGGACGGTTCCTTTTTCTCTCATTCTGGGGGAAACACAGGGGGACGGTCCTTTTGTGTTCAAAAAACACAAAAGGACCGTCCCCCTGTGTTTCCCCCTGTGTTCCCCAACGGCGAGGCCGTGAGCTGCAATCCGGGAAGAGCACACCGGTATGTTTTGCACTGGAAAGCTTGCGAAAGCCTCCTTCAGTATGTATAATGGTAGTAATTACTCTTTTTTATCAATTATGAGGAAAGCGGGTGCGCATATGGCAGATAACACGGAAAAAAAGCAGTCCCTGTTTCGGGAGAAGAACCTGGAAAAACTGGAAAGTCCTGAAAAGCTGAAT
>JAFOJB010000297.1 GCA_017420455.1 Blautia sp. | reverse complement strand
TCCGAAAAATCCTCCTGCAGCGAAAACGAGTTTTCCGGATGCGTCAGGTAAAACCCGATCTCACAGCGCACGGCCTGCAGGGCCTGTTCATATTCCGCGAAGGCAGGGGCCGGAAGAAGCGCCTTTTTAGGCTGTACTGCCTGGCACAGGGAAAAGACCACCTCTGCGGCGCCGTTTCCGCAGATGACCTGATCCGGAGAAACGCCCTCGTATCCGGCAATCGCCTCTCTCAGCTTCCCGCTTCCCACCTGTGGATAGTGGCAGATTTTTTCCGCGCTGTTCCTTACGGCCTGAAGAACCCCCTCCGGCGTTCCCAGCGGATTACAGTTGGCGGAAAAATCCACACAGTCCGCATATTTGTAGATATCCCCGCCATGTGTATGTTTCATACAGTATTCTGTCTCCTTCTATATGCATTTCTTATAAGTGAGAATAACGATGTGGATATTCATTTCCTGAAACCGCCTTCAAACAGACAGGAAGACTGCTCCACCCCTTCTGCTCTGCCGCAGATTCCTTATGACCGAAGCTTTTCAGAACCGGAAAACGTCAGAAGCATCATGGGAAGCCTGTCTTTTCTACCGGCGCACAACTGCCTCTGCGGCTGTCTGTATCCGTCAGGCGGCCTCTGCGCCTGTCTATATCCGTCAGGCAGCTTCCGGGAGAGTCAGAACTCCTGCCGTCCCGGAAAACCTGTCACACCGTGAGGAACAGCGAGCCCGCCAGGAGGCAGAGAGCCAGCATCAGGAAGGATGTGGTATACATCAGGTCCCCCGCTCTCCCGATATCCTCCGGCTCGATTTCCCGCAGAGGATCGCCGATGGTGGGTTTTTCATAGACCTTGCCGAAATAACTGGCGTTTCCGGCCAGCTCCACATCCAGGGCGCCTGCCATGGCGGCTTCGGTCTGGGCGGAATTGGGGCTGGCGTGGTTGCGCCTGTCCCTCTTGAAGATCCGCCAGGCATTGCTGCCGTCCAGTCTTTGCAGATAAGCGGCCGCGCACATCAGCACGCCGGCAAGCCTGGAGGGGATGAAATTCGCCGCATCGTCCAGCTTTGCCGCGTATCTTCCAAACCACAGATATTTTTCATTCTTGTAGCCCAGCATGGAATCCATGGTATTGATCCCTTTATACAGGAACATCAGGGGAAGGCCTCCGATGGCCATATAGAACATCGGGGCGATCACGCCGTCCGAGGTATTCTCCGCAACGGTCTCTACCGTGGCCTTTACGATGCCCTCCTCTGTCAGGTTTCCGGTATCTCTTCCGACGATCATCCCCACCGCTTCCCGCGCTCTGGAGATGGGACCGCATAACAGGGCCCGGTACACTCTTCCGGCGGATTTCTTCAGGGAATTCGCCGCGAGAAGCCAGCCGCAGAATATCGTCTCCAGGATAAGACCCAGAGCCGGTGTCTTCCAGTAGAAAAGCTTCATGACGATGAGCGGAACCAGAAAGGTGACGGCGCAGACACAGACCACTACGATCATGCCGGCCTTTTTTTCACCCTCTTCATTTGCCCCGAACCCCGGCCGGACCCTTTCCTCCAAACGGGCGATCAGCTTTCCGATTCCGATCACCGGATGAGGGAGTCCCTCCGGATCTCCGAAAAGGAGATCCAGCAGAAAACCGAAAAACAACGCAGTTAATCTGTATTCCATGTTCTTCACCTTTCTTCACAACGCTTTAAAAACAAGGCTGCCATCTCCGGGTTTCCGTAAAAATACAGATGCGGGAACCCGGCAAACAGCGTTCTGCTGCTGTGGATGCAGTCCCAGCCCCTTTTACTCTGGGTTTTCCGGGCATGGAACGCGTCTCCGCAGTTTTCTGAATCAAAATAATGGAACTCGTGGGCGGTCATCTCCTGTTTTACAGGATACCCAAAAAGCCCGCTGCCTTCCACGCAGGACAGATAAATATACCCGAACCGCTGAAGCTTATCCGTCCGGTAGGTCCGTCCCTTAATCGTCCCAACGCCCTCATAGTTCCGGCCGTCCATGCCCTCGATCAGGTCATGGAGATACATGAAGCCCCCGCATTCCGCGATGCAGGGAAGCCCCTCCGAAAGCGCCTTCCGGACCGACTCCCTCATGGAACGGTTTTCCTGAAGCTCCTTTGCATAGAGTTCGGGATAGCCGCCCATCAGCAGAAGGCCGTCCAGCCTTTCCGGCAATTCCCTGTCATGAATCAGGGAGAAAGGAACCAGCTCTGCCCCCATTTCCCGCAGGAGGCGGAAATTATCCTCGTAGAAGAAGCAGAAGGCTTCGTCCTTCGCAAGGCCGATGCGGAGAGGCCTTCCGCTTTTGTAGGAAAAGGGCGCATCCAGGGATGCAAGCTGCTCCTTCGTGACCTCTTCCACAGGCGGGGCGTTTTCTGCCAGAGAAAGGATTCCCGGAATGTCCAGTGTCTTCTGGAGGATTTCGGCGGTTTTATGCAGGTTTTCCCGAAGCGACGGAATCTCCTCCGGGAGCACCAGCCCCAGATGCCGGCTTTCCAGCTGGAAGTCCAGCTTCGGGACATAGCCCAGCACCTTTACCGGAAGCTCCTCCTCCGTCATCTTCTTCACCCTGTCATAGAGCATGGGGGACATCAGGTTGAAGATCACGCCCTTTATGCGGCTGTCCTTTTTGTACTCCAGGAAGCCTTTGATATAAGGTACAATGGAAACGCTCATACCCTTCGTATTCACGATGAAGATCACCGGGGTGTCTGTCACTCTGGCG